>CAIYPA010000492.1 GCA_903927965.1 uncultured Bacteroidia bacterium
AATTATTTGTGCGAAGGGTACAGACTGTTTTTCAACCATTGCAAACCATTTGTGGAACAAGTTGCGGAGGCTTGGAAGGCGAGTAAGACAAACATTTAGCATCGAAAAAATTTATATCCCAATTTGGGAAATAAATCTCTTTTTTCATATCTTTGCAAGATGAGAGTTATTGCTTTTAGAACATTAAGGGAGTTTTTTGAGCAACCTGAATATGCCGATTCAGAAATCTCTTTACGAGCCTGGTATCACGATGTTAAGACTGCGGAATGGAAGAATTCAAATGAGCTAAAACGTCGATATAAAAGTGCTAGTTTAGTGGGAGATGGGAGGGTTGTATTTAATATTCGGGGTAATGAATATCGGTTGATCGTTGTGATTGACTATGAATACCAGATGATTTTTATACGTTTTATTGGCACTCATAAACAATATGACAATATTAATGCTAAAACAATTTAAGGTTATGGATATCAAACCAATAAAAACAGAACAGGATTACCGGGATGCAATCAGCAGGATCGAGATTTTATGGGGATCCAAAAAAGACACACCAGAGGGTGACGAATTGGATTTGCTTGTGACTTTAGTTGAATCCTATGAAATGAAATACTATCCTATAGCACCACCGGATCCGATTGATGCTATTCTTTTTAGGATGGAACAAATGGGCATGACAAAAGCTGATATGGTAAAATACCTCGGAAGTCAAAGTCGGGTTAGTGAAATTTTGAATAAAAAGAGAAGTTTGACATTGAAAATGGTAAAGTCATTGTATAAAGGTTTGAAAATCCCTGCCGAAATATTATTGGCTTAGGCAAATATTTCAACCTATACAAAAAAGGCTTATAATTATGTAAATACATGATTATAAGCCTTTTGTAATATTGAAAAAATGAAGGATTTAAAAAGAATTATCAGATAAAAATCAACATTTTGGCTGATAATTCTATTTCAACTTTTCCTTAAAAAACGCAATTGTCCTTTTCCATGCCAGTTCGGCGGCTTCCTTGTTGTAACGTTCCGGATTTGAATCGTTGTTGAAGGCATGTTGGGCCCCTTCGTACATAAACAGCTGATATTCTTTGTTTGAGGCTTTTAATGCTGCTTCAAAATCGGGGATTCCCTTGTTGATCCGCTCGTCGTTGCCGGCGTAATGCAAAAGGAGGGGAGCTTTTATTTTGGCAACCTCTTCGGCTTTAGGCTGACTTCCATAATAAGGAACCGCGGCATCAAGGTCAGGGGCATTGACGGCAACAAAATTGGTCATCGCACCACCCCAGCAAAAACCGGTACATCCTACTTTACCCGTAGTTTGAGGATTGGTCTTCAGATAGGCAACGGCAGCGGTAAAGTCTTTTTTTGTCGTTTCATAATCCAGCTTTTGAAACATGGGGATTGCTTCCTCTTGTTTTTCGGGTGTGCCACCCAAAGGTGATAAGGCATCGGGAGCAAGCGCAACGAAGCCTTCAAGCGCAATCCTTCTTGCCACATCCTTGATATGAGGCTGTAAACCACGGTTTTCGTGAATCACGATCACAGCAGGGTGTTTCTTTTTCCCTTTTGGTCTGGCAAGGTAGGCGATCATGGAACCACTTGCCCCGGCATAATGGACCGTCTCGGTCACCAATGCAGGATCATCGGATTTGGTGATTTCACCAAATAAATTGGAGGGATGCGCTGCAAAGAGCACAGATACACCTGCAATTGCAGCGGTTTGCTTTAAAAACTCACGGCGACGGGTTTTGTTGCCATTTTCATTTTTCGGTTTTTGACGATTTTCTTCCATTTTGCCTATTTTATAAGTTCATTTTTTGATGGATTTCCATCCAAAACAGATGGATTAAAACAACTACCAAAACTACAAATAAAAACGCACATAATTCAGGAAAAAGTTAAATTTGCAATATTCAACTCATGATAAAATGAAAGGAAAGTCAATTTATAAATATTGGGTCTTTATCCTTATCCTGTTAATTGTTAGCCGACAAAGTTGCATCGCCCAACAGTATATTTTTTCACATTTTTCTGTGAACAACGGATTGTCGCAAAGTGTGATCAAATGTATTTTTCAGGACAGCAAAGGATACATCTGGTTTGGCACGCAACAGGGCCTCAATAAATTCAATGGTTATTCATTCGACAATTATTTGAACAATCCTTCCGACACCAATTCAATTTCAGATAATTGGATTTACGCAATTACCGAAGACCATGATGGAAACATCTGGATCGGTACGCGCAATGGATTGAACAAGTTTGACCCTAAAACCGGGCATTTTAAACAATATCTTTTTAATTCGCTTGAAACCAACAGTATATCAAGTAATTACATTTATGGTCTTACTGTTGGCACAAACGGAAACCTTCTGATCAATACTGCCCAAGCCTTTAATATCTTCAATCCCAAAACGCTGGAGGTCAAAAAATATGCCTACCCAACCTTGAACAGCAGTGAAATCAGTGATGAAGGAAGGCCGATCCTTCAAACAATGGATAAAAATACCTGGATCGCAACAGACAACGGGCTTTTGTTTTTTGATCCCAGTAAAAAGGATTATTCGGGGTTTGCAGCCCTGACCAAGATAAATTCGTTGACTAACAACAACATTACGGCTTTAATGGAAGATTCCCACGGCAACTTGTGGGTCGGGTCGCAATCAGGTTTGAACCGGATCAACTTAGGAAATCTGGCCGTTTCAAGATATGATTTGGAACAGAAGCAAACCGATGGTGCAAATTCGAATTTCATCCGTGCGATCAGGGAGGATAACAATGGGAGAATCTGGATCGGGACCAACGGGAACGGATTGTTTCGGCTTACTTTGGGTACTGATTTAAAAATTTCGGAACAAATTAATTTCACTTCCACAGATCAGATAAACAGCAACCTGAGCCACAACATTGTTTTGTCGCTTGCGATTGACCAATCCAATTTGCTGTGGATCGGCACTTTAAATGGGATCGACAAAATTGACCTAAAGAAAAGCAAGTTCAATTTGTACCACAAGTCCAAAGACTTTAATTCCACGGATTTAATGGACAACGTGATTGCATCGCTCTACAAGGACAAACAAAACAACCTGTGGATCGGCAATTGGGGCAGTGGATTGAATATACTGGACCGCATTACCGGAAAGGTTGAACATTATAATTCCCAATCAAAAGGCAATTCATTTATTACCAATAACTTTGTCCATGAAATCTATGAGGATGGCAAGGGCCGCATCTGGTTGGGGACACGCGACAGAATCAATTTGTTTGACAAAGTAAACAATCGCTTTCTGACAATTCCCCAATATTTCAAGACCGATAAATTGCCCGACTTTAAGAACATCAGGGTCAATGATATCCTCGAAGACAGTTCCGGATTGTTCTGGATATCGACGCAAAATGGTTTGTATCAATTGGATATAGAAAACCAAAAATATGAAATTTTTCTTCAGGGAAGTGGAAAAAATAATGTAAGCAGCAATCTGGTTTATCGCACCATTGAGGATTCTTCCCATAACATTTGGATCGCCACAACACAGGGATTGGATAAATACGTCAGGAAGGAAGGCAGCATGGTCCATTTCCAGCGTAATCCAAATTCATCCAATTCATTGTGCAGCAATTTTATCGTTTCACTTTGCGAAGATTTTGAACACAATATCTGGATCGGGACAACGAGCGGGCTAAACAAATTTGTGGTAAGTGATTCATTGTTTGTCTATTATTCAAAAAATAGCGGTTTACCAAGCAATGTAATTTATGAAATCCAGGAGGACAAAAACAAAAATTTGTGGCTGGCAACTGTCGAAGGATTGTGCTTCTATGATCGGAAGTTGAACCAGTTCCGGCGATTTGCGATTGAGGATGGATTGCAAGGGTTGGAATTCAATACGGCATCATATAAAGCCCAGGACGGGGAGCTGTTTTTTGGCGGAATGCACGGAATTAACTTTTTTTATCCCGATTCTGTCAAGGACAACCAGACTATTCCGCCAGTTGTGATCACAAACATCGAAAAGCTCAACTCCCTTGGCAAACATATTGTCCCGCCAGACGATTTTGAGGATCTCCACCTCTCTTATCAGGATTATACGTTTACGATTGAATTTTCGGCACTTGATTTTACCAATCCGTTGAAAAACAGGTATGCCTATAAAATGGAAGGAATTGCCGATGAATGGATCGATTTGGGCAACCGGCGGAACATCTCGTTTTCAAATTTGCCTGCCGGTGACTATGTGTTCCAAGTTAAAGGAGCGAACAATGACGGCATTTGGAATGAGAAAGCTACAAGTTTGAATATCAAGATCATACCTCCAATATGGAAAAGTAAATATGCCATGGTTTTCTATCTTTTCATGGTTGTTATCCTGATTTTTATTTACATCCGGATCCGTGAAAGAAAATTGTTGCAGGAACAAAAAATCCTGGAAGAAAAGGTTGCTTCAAGGACCAAAGAGATTGCGCTTCAAAAAGAAAAAATTGAGAAAGCCTATATCAACATCAAACAACTTTCGGAAATTGGTCAGAAAATCACCGAAAACCTGACAGTTGAAACGATCATCAATACTGTTTATCAGAATCTGAATACCCTGATGGATGCCAGCGTGCTGGCCATTGGCATTTTCAACGATGAAGACAAGAGGCTCGATTTTTACGGGGCCATTGAAAAAGGGGAACAGTTGGACTTCCATTTTGATTTGCTTTCGGAAACCCACCGGCCATCTATCCAGTGCTTTATTAATAAAAGTGAAATTGTATATCGCAATAAATCAGATTATTCACAAGACGCTCCCATGCTGGCAAAAGTTGGCGAGATACCGGAATCGTTGGTTTATTTGCCTTTGATAAAAGGGGAAAAAGCAACAGGTGTCGTGACTGTTCAAAGTTTCAGCGAAAATGCTTACAATGATTACCACATCAGTATCCTTCGGAATATTGCCATTTATCTTTCCATTGCCATTGAGAATGCCGATACTTTCCGTTTGGTGAAGCACCAAAATGATGAACTCAAAGATCTGAATGCTACAAAAGACAAACTATTTTCGATCATCGCCCACGACCTTAAAAACCCGTTTACCGTAATCCTCTCGTTGTCAGAAACTTTGTGTGAATCGTTCAGGGGTTTTGATGAAGAGGACATGGAAGAGTGTCTGAAGAAACTTCACAATTCGGCGCAAAAAATCTATGAATTACTTTCTAACCTGTTGGCCTGGTCGCGTACCCAAACCGGAAATATTCAACTTAAACCGGAAAAGTTAAATGTCCATCAGATCGTTAAGGAGATAGCAGAACTTCTCAAAAATCAATACGGATTGAAAAAAATCACCCTGAATTTGGAGATCGACAATGACCTTGCAGTCTGGGCTGATGTCAACATGCTCAATACTGTGATCAGGAACCTGATTTCCAATGCGATAAAATATACCCACAACGCAGGTGCCATCCATATTGTGGCAAATGGGAGCGATGATGTTGTCGAGTTTGTTGTGCGCGATACGGGGGTAGGGATAGATCAGGAAATTGTTGACAAGCTGTTCAAAATCCAACACAAAGTGAGCAGTCCGGGAACCAACAATGAACGCGGAACGGGCCTTGGATTGATCCTATGCAAAGAATTTATCGAAAGGCACGGCGGACGGATCTGGTTGACTTCGGAAGTTGGGAAAGGATCGGCTTTTTATTTTACATTACCTTATGGGGATAGATAGAAACAAATAGTAATAAGTTGAAATAAATTGAGAAACGATTTAAAATTTCCCTTAGGGAAAATAGATCGGTAGAAAAGTTAAAATTCATTTTTTGTTTTGTCCCGTACGGGACAAAAGAGGATTATTGGGCATTTATTCTACCGACATTCTGTTCCTATCGGAACCACTAAATGAATTTAAACAGTTTCTGAAATATTGAATTATAGAAATATTTTGAATTAGCATGTGATTGATAATTATACAGATAACTTATGAAAAATGTTTTGTTGTGCCTTTTGCTTTTTGTCCCTTTTTTGAAGGCCATGTCCCAGGTTCCTGCTGAAATTCAGGATCCCCAGATCTTTGAAATCAACAGATTGCCAGCCAGGACCTCGATTTGGCCTTCTCCGAATTTGGAGGAAGCCAAAAAAACTGACTACGATCATTCTGTTTGGGTGAAATCGCTGAACGGAACCTGGCAGTTCCAATGGTCGCCCGACCCGCAATCGCGCCCTGTCGATTTTTACAAACCTGAATTTTCAAGAAAGGGCTTTCAAGCGATCCAAGTTCCGTCAACCATTGAACGACAGGGATATGGAGTTGCTTTATACACAAATATTGTGTATCCGTTTAAGGCAAATCCTCCATTTGTAATGGATGAACCCAAGAAAACCTTTACGACTTATGCCCAACGGGATCCTGTCGGTTCCTATTGCAGGACTTTTTCTGTTCCTGATAACTGGAAAGACAAACGTGTGATCCTTCATCTTGCGGGTGCCAGTTCCGGGACTTTTGTTTGGGTAAACGGGAAAAAAGTGGGCTATTCCCAGGATTCAAGGCTTCCTGCCGAATTTGACCTTAGTGAATACCTGATCAAAGGGGAGAATTTTCTGGCCATTGAGACTTATAAATATTGTGATGGATCTTATCTGGAGGATCAGGATTTCTGGCGGTTCAGTGGGTTATACCGCGATGTTTTCATCAGGGCAGTACCCAAAGTTTCAATGTGGGATGTCTATGCCCAACCAACTGTGGACCTGAAAGCAAAAAGTGGGACCATTGCCTTGCACTACACTCCGGCCAATTTTTCCGGCAAAACTGAGAGTAATTTCACAATGGCGGTATCGGTTAACAATGATTCAGGGCAACAAATTGTAAAACAGGACTTTAAAATAGATCCGATTTCTGATGGATTTGGCAAAGAGGTAACACTTCCCCAAATAAAACTTGACAAAGTTGATCTGTGGTTTGGCGAGAAACCGGTCCAATATTTTGTAAATGTCGAATTGAAGCAGAATGGGAAAACCATCGAAGCTTACAGGTTGCCTGTTGCTTTCAGGAAGATCGAAGTTGCAGGAAATACAATCCTGTTAAATGGCCTGAAACTGAAGGTGCGTGGCGTGAACCGGCACGAATTTTCACCCGATCAGGGCTGGACAATTTCGAAAGAGGAGATGGTCCGCGATCTTGAATTGATGAAACAAGCCAACATCAATTTTGTGAGGACTGCCCATTATCCGAACGATCCGCGATGGTATTCTTTATGCGACCAGTATGGGATGATGGTAATGGATGAAGCCAATGTCGAATCGCACGGAATGTCGTATCACCGCCGAATCCTGCCCGGTGACAAACCTGAATGGGAACAGGCTTGCATCGCCCGGATGAAAAATATGGTTGTCCGCGACAGGCAGTTTCCATGTGTGATCATGTGGTCATTAGGCAACGAATCCGGGTATGGAACGACATTTTTGAAAATGCGGGAGGCCACCTTGCAAAACGATCCGGAAAAAAGGTTGATCCAATATGCCGACATGAACCTTGCCGCCGATATGGACAGTCAGACCTACCCGACAGCCGAGTGGATGAAGCTCCATTTACAGGGCAAAGCTGCTCGGAAGGGGGAACATGGGGAATCGTCAAATGAGGAGCAGCACGGCAAATATCCATCGGGTAAGCCGTTCATGCTCAACGAATATGCCCATTCAATGGGAAACAGCCTCGGCGATTTTAAAGAATATTGGCAACTTATTTATGCCAACGACCTATTTGCCGGTGGGTTCACATGGGATTGGGTTGATCAGGCACTCTGGAAAAACCCGGAGAAGAAGTCTGGCGGTTTCCTGTATGGTGGCGATTTTGGCGACTTCCCGACCGACACAAATTTCTGTGTCAACGGGATCATGGGGGCTGACCGGATTGCCCATCCACATTATTACGAACTGAAAAAAGTCTATCAGCCATTTACTTTTGAATTGGTCTCTTCCAACCCATTGACCATCACCATTTTTAACCGTAACCTTGCTACCAATTCAAATGAGTATTTATTAGGTTATGAGGTAATTGAAGACGGGATCAAAACTTTGTCAGGAGTACTTCCTGCTGTGGATATCAAACCTTTGGACAAATTGTTGTTTAAGCTACCGGATGGGATCAGGTTCGATCCAAAAAAGGAGTGCTTTATCACGTTCAAATTCATGCTTAAAAACGATTGTCTTTGGGCCAAAAAAGGGGACATTCTCGCCTGGGAACAGTTTGAGTTGTCGGGTAGGGGAGGAGTTGCCCCGGAAATTTCTTCCAAAGGATATCCAAAGCTGGTTAAGGGTGAAACTTCTGATTCGTATAAGATATCAGGTGACAGGTTCTCAATTTCAATTGATAAACCTACCGGGATGATCAGTGATTATACATTTAACAATCAATCGCTTATTCAGGACAAAGTCCGTTTTAATTTTTGGAGGGCCCTCACCGACAACGACAGGGGCTGGAAAGTAAACCAAAAAATGAAAGAGTGGAAACTGGAAGGTGGAAATTACAAATTAACTGGTCTTGAAATAAGTCCAAAGGAATACAACCAGTTTGAGGCAATAGCCAGATATTCTTTCCTGACTACCGGATCAACTGCCGAAATCCACTATGTTATCTATCCTGACGGTCAGGTCCGGGTCAGTTTTACGATGGAAATTCCTGAAAAGGCTACCAATGTCCCGCGTATCGGATTACAATTTGAGATTGACAAAAAATTGCAAAACATCAAATGGTATGGCCGTGGCCCTTATGAAAACTATTCCGACCGGAAAACCGGTTCTGTATTTGGCATTTACGCTTCAGATTTAAGTTCCTGGATTACTGACTATGTTAAACCGCAGGAAAATGCGAACAGGTGCGACATCCGCTGGATCAAATTCAGTGACCCTGATAAAAGTGTGCTTCATTTCAGGACTTCTGGCGCAAATGCTTTTTCAGTGAGTGCATCGCCATACACACAGGAAATGTTGGGTCAATCGCGCCATGGTTTTGAACTGAAAGACCATGACCGGATCACGGTGAATATCGATTGTGCCCAGATGGGTGTCGGAGGCGACAATTCCTGGGGCCTTCCGGTACTTGACCAATATCAATTGAAGCCGGGCAAATATCAATACAGCTTTATCATTTATGGAAGATAGGGTCAGGCTTTTCTGAGAAAGAAGGTCATTCACGGAAGTGGGTTTTGGGTATATTCCGAAAAGATTAAAACAAGAAATGCCACTAAGGCTCTAAGACACTAAGTTTTCACAAAGATTTAAATATCTGTATTATAACCTTTGTGAATCCTTTGAGTCTTTGTGTCTTCGTGGCAAAAAAGACTTTTTCGGAGTGGACTCAAGTATATTCTAAAAATTAGCAATCTCCACCAAACACTGTTTTTACAATAAACCACCTTGGAAATTCAATTGAATTTAAAAATAATTATTCTAAAATTTCAAGCTTTGGTAAAATCCAAAATTGTATTTTTGCGGTTCGGGAAAAAATATCAGCTGTACTTTCAGTTCAAACCTCTACTATGATAAGACATACTTTTTTTACGTTGCTTTTCGTTTTGATCGGTGTTTTCGTAAGTGCCCAGACTCCTGAAAAGCTGGACACCATTCCTCCTACAGGAAATGACCTTGTCAATCAGGGTGTTGAATTGTATGATAAAGGAAAGGCGGAAGAAGCGATCAAAAAATACAAACTCGTCAGCCCTTATGATCCAGCTTATGTCCTGGCTTGTTACGAAACCGCACTTGCCTACGATGACCTGAGCAACTATGATGCGGCATTGCAAAAATGTGAAGAATCTCTGGCCCTTGATAGTACCGATGTCCACGCCTTGGTCATGAAAGGGAGCATTTTGGATGAACTGAACCGGACAAAAGAGGCAATCAAATGGCTTGAAGGTGTCGAAAAAAAATATCCCTTCAATCAGAACCTCCTTTATAACCTTGGGCTTTGCTACCTGAATAACAAGGAGATACAAAAAGCTGAAAATATTCTGATCAAAGGGCTGCATTACAATCCTTATCATGGTTCATCGCATATGGCACTGGCACGGATCAATATGATGATGGGACGCAAAGCGCAAGCCTATCTGGCCTACAATATGGGGATCATGATGAACCCAAGGCTTGATTATGTGAAACGGTTCGAAGAGGCAATCAGTGGGAAAATGGACTCCATTTCGAAAAGTTATCTGCATCCCTATCCTCAAGGTTACGACCACGCCAAGTGGGACGACCTTACCGGTTTGCTCAATGCCGAAGTGGCTTTCAGGGAAGATTTTCCATATGACTATAAGCTGAATTTTCTGAGTTGCCGCCAGACTTTCCTTCTTTTCCAAAAAATGAAGTTTGACGAAAAGGACACAACGTTCTACAATCAGTCGTATGTACGGCTTTTTCGTAAGGTATGCGATAACAATGACTTAGAGACCTATCTTTATTATTCATTGAAAAATACAGACAACCAGGCGGTTAATGAATGGCAAGAGAAGAACAAATCAAAAAACGATTCCTTTGTCGATCAGATCAGGACCTTGATCGACTTGTGGAAAGAATACGGCTTCTCGACTGCAAATGAGGCAAAACATCAAAAAGTTGTCCATTCAACTGAAAAAGGGACCCTTGAAAGCGTCGGGATTTTAACGGATGCGACCCAACTTTCAAAAGAGGGGCCATGGTGTTTCATCAGCAATTCAGGTGCTATCAATCAAAAGGGCAATTACAAGAACAACAAGCGGGAAGGCGAATTTAAGCTTTTCTGGTGGGATGGGAATCTGAAGCAGCACCTAAACTATAAAAACGATTTGTTGGATGGGCAAAATTATACCTTTCACCCAAATGGTGCCAAATCGGGTATTTATCCCCGGACCAATGGGATCACAGATGGGGCGGAAGAAGAATATGATTCTGCCAACAACCTCATATCCAGAACCCAATACACGAATGGGAAAGCGGTAGGAAAATCATTGTTCACCAATTATGACACGGGTTTTAGCCGTGAAGTATCGTGGATCAACGATAAACTTGAGGGTAAGATGGTTGAAAAATGGCTGAATGGGAACCTAAAAACCGAGGCTGCGTATGTCGATAGTTTGCTTCAGGGTCCTTATAAGAAATGGTATGGTAACGGTCAACCCGAATGGGAAGGATCCTATGACAAGGGTGTACAAACCGGTAAATGGTTTTCCTGGTATCCCTCTGGTGTAAAAAGTGCAGAAGGTACATTTGATGCAACAGGCAATCCAACAGGTATTTATATCGAATTCGATCACAATGGCAAACTATCCTCACGGATAGAAGGGTACAAGAATGGGAAACCTGATGGTGTTCAATCCTTCTATTTTCCTGACGGAAAAGTTCAGGCCAGGTTGATACTAAAGGAAGATGTATTCAAGCATGTTGAATGGTTTAATTTGTTGGGCGAAAGGGTTTATGAAGCAGATGAAAAAGAAGGGGAGCTTCTTTACAAACTTTTCTTTCCTGAAGGTTCCCCTAAAATTGAAGGGAAATTCCTCAATGGCCAGAGGGAAGGGATTTGGAAAAATTTCAATGTTTTGGGAAAGGTCATCAGTGCCGAACAATACCATTCAGGAATGCAGTCGGGTCCGCAAAAGTATTTCCATCCAAATGGGACGCTTTCACTTGTTTATGCCTGCGACAGCGGTAAAATCATTGGGAAAGCGATCAGGTATGGAATGAAGGGCCACATAACCATGACTGGCCATTACGATGGGGAAGGGTCAACAGGCAAATGGACAACCTATTACAGCAACGATTCGATAGAAAGTGTAGCTTTTTACGCAAAAGGAAAACCTGTAGGGAAAAAGATCAGTTTTTCGCCGGACGGGAAACCGACGATGGAAGAAACTTTTAACGAAAGTGGGGAACGCATCGCGGTTAAAAATTTCGATCAGGATGGAAAGGTTATCGACGATGTGAATTTCCCATATGGTTCGTTAAGCTATACCCTTAATTACCAGAATGGTAAGCCAAAGGCAAAATTTTCGGTAAGTGACCGGAAATTCAATGGCATTCAGGAAAATTACTTTCCGAATGGAAAATTGAAGAGCAGTCATTCTTCAATTTTTGGAAATATGCAAGGCCCATCGCAGGAATGGGACCACCATGGAAAAATTGTTGATTCGAGGAACTTTTGCATGAACGAAATGGATGGCAAATGGACCGAATATAAAAATGGGAAACTCCTTACAATCGATTCGTATGAAATGGGCGCCAATCAGGGCTTGTTCCAGGAATACCATCCAAACGGACATCTTTTCAGGGCTTTTATGGAAGAGGGTGGTGAACGACAGGGGAATTCGGATTGTTATGCCACCGACAGCACCTGGATGTACGGGGTCCAATATCTCAATGATGTGGCATACGGCGTTTCCTACCTTGATAATCAGGGGAAACTTCATGCCAATGAGCGCATTGATGATTCAAAAAAGGAGATTGTTTGCTATTATAAAGATGGCAAGGTATCGGCTCGTTTGCCATTTGCGAAAGGGATCTTTGAAGGGAAACATTCCATCTATTATTCCAATGGGAAATTGCAGCGCGAAATCAATTATGTCAACGACTACCGCGAAGGTCAATCGAAATATTATTACGAAAACGGAATCCTCAAAGAGTTGTACAACTGGAAAAACGGAACCATGACCGGTCCGTTCAATTCCTACTTTCCCACTGGACAAAAGGAGATGGAAGGCAACTACATTTCAAATAAAAAAACTGGTAAATGGTTGGTTTACAATCAAACAGGTAAAGTGATAGAAACACTCTTTTATTCGAATGACGAACTCTATGACATCAAATAAGGGATATTACAAGATTGGCTTTCTGGTTATCTTTTCATTTATTCTGCTTCAGGCCTATCCAAAAGATCTGAAACCGGGTTTGGAATTTGATGCTTTGAAAGCCAAATTTCCTGATAATCCGATTGTTACCGTCCTGCAAAAGCGGGATGTCACCATCCTACCTGATGAAAAGGGTGTCCCTGTCACACGGATCACGGATACCCAGGTTGAGATGATCTTGTCGGACAATGGGGCGGATCTCTCCGAATCGAAAGAGTATTTTAATAGCAAAACCGATGTGAAGAAGTTTGAAGCTTATAGCCTTATACCCGATGAAAATAAATACAAGAGGTTGGATGTTAAGGATTTAAAGAAAAGTTCCGATTTTGGCGACAATCTCTTTTATGACGATACCTATTGCTATGCATTCAATTTCCCGGCAACGGGCAAAGGGGTCAAAAGGATTACCTATTGTGAAATGGAGATTACCGATCCGTACTATCCGTTTATGTTCTTTTTTGCGGCGAATATTCCTGTGGATCAGGCTGAACTGACCATCACAATGCCTGAAAACATCAGGATCAACTTCAAGCTTTTTGGGGCCGATACGACTTCGATCCTTTCCTCCAAAATTGTAAAAGGGAAAATGGTCACTTATCATTGGAACAGCCATCAGCCCAAAATATTTCACAGCGATGAGTTGACACCGGCAACCCGGTACTTTCGTCCGCACCTGATCGTAAACATTGCTTCCTGTTCGGACAAGACCGGCACCTCGCGCTACATTGGAACATTGGATGACCTTTACAATTGGATCGGCCAAAAAACAGGAGAACTGAACAAAACCATTTCGCCCGAAATCACCCAGATGACCGATTCGGTAACCTTTGGAATCACCGATACGACAGAAAAAATCAGGGCAATTTACAAATGGGTCCAAAACAACATCAAATACATTGCCATCGAAGATGGTGACAATGGGTATGTTCCACGGGAAGCCTCCCTGGTGTTGAAACGGCGTTATGGCGATTGCAAGGACAAGTCGAGCCTGCTGACCGCAATGATCAGTTCAACAGGCCAAACTGCTTCAGTGGTCACGGTAGGAACCCGCAGCCTGCCCTATAAGTATTCTCAATTCCCTTCAATCGCCTGTGCCGACCATATGGTCGCCTTATGGTGGAACAAGGACAGACCAATGATTCTGGATGGGACTTCCCGACACAATAAGCTGGAAGAGGTACCCGCTTTTATTCAGGGCAAGGAATCGGTGATCAGGACAAAGGACGGGAAGTATCAGGTTTACGAAATTCCGGTTGCGGATATGGACGAAAACTTTCAAAACGATACGGTCCGGTTTTCAATAGAGAACGATCTGATCAGGGGAACAGGAAGTTCAAAAATTGAAGGGGAGCGTAAAGTTCTAATTATAGGTCAGTTAGAGAACAAGGAAAAGGATAAGCAAATGGAAGCATGGCCTGCGGCTATCTTTACAGCCAGCGATAAACTGCAGGTAATCGACCTGAAATTGTCGGATTTCAACAACGTCAACATTCAATTGAGCGGTGATTATCAATTTGTACTTCCCGACTACATTACACGGCAGGATAAGCAGATATTTGTGAACATGAACCTCGAACGGGACCTTCTCCAATGGGAAGTTAAGGCGGACCGCGTCCTGGCAGTTGAAGTTGACTTTAAAAGGAAACACCAAATCAATTATCGGCTCAAAATTCCTGAAAACATGCAAGTTGCATTTCTCCCGAAACCGGCATCCTTTAATAATCCTTTGTTTGGCTTTTCGCAGGAATATGTTCAATCTGGTGACGAAATCAGGTTAAAAACGGTCATTTATCTCAACACGCTTCTTATTGAAGGAAAGGACATTGTGGTTTTCAGGGAAATGCTCGAAAATTTGAAAAAAGCGTACAGGCAAACAATAGCATTGACCGGGAAGTAGAAATAAGTTGAAATAAAGTAGAAATAGGTTAGAAATAGATTGAAATAAGATAGAAATATAAAAGAAATTATCTGCCATAAAATACACGAACTATATGAAAAAATATATCATCTTGATCCTGATTGCCTTATCCATTCAGTCGTTCGGTCAGGCCGAATTCGAAAAATACAATTGGGATACTTTCCCAACTGCTCCTGGTCAGGATACCATCAAATGCGTCAATGGTGCGGCAGTTACGCTTGAAAGACGGATCTTTGAAACCTATCTGAATGCTGAAAAGGTTTTTGATGAAATCTATGTCTATCACCGGAAGGTGAAAATCGATGCGCACAATGCGTTGGGACGATTCAATAAAATCTATGTCTCGCTAGATGATGTCATCGAAATTATTGACATTCAGGCACGGTTTATCGCACCAAACGGAAAGATCACCCTTCTCCCCAAGGAGAGCATCAAAGAGATCGCCAACATGGACAATGAGGGTGATTACAAGACCTTTGCAATTGAGGGTGCGGAACTTGGCGGTCAGATAGAGTATTTCTACGTCCTTCGGAAGAAGTTTGAGCCACATGCGGGTTATTTCCTTCAGGACAAGATACCAAAAAGCAATGTTGAAATCATCTTTGCCTACCCTTCAAAATTGGCTTTTCTGGTAAAGGCTTACAACGGGTTCCCTGTATTTAAGTTGAATACGGAAAACAAGGAGAAATATTACCAGAGGTCTTCAGCTGCCTATATTCCAGCATTGGAGGAGGAAAAGTATGCTTTTTATAAATCGGGTTTGATGAGGTTTGAGTTTACCCTTTCCTACAATAATTACAACTCCCCGCTTCGGAAATATTCATGGAAAACCGGTTGTGAAAATACTTACAGCAACATCTACGACCTTTCAAAAAACGACAAAGCAGTAGCTCTTTCAGTTTATAAACAGAATGTCCCAGAAAATGGGACAGTTGAACAAAAAGTCAGGTCTATAGAAAATTGGATAAAAACAAATTTAAGCATCAAAAAGGAGATCGCCTATCAAAAGGAACTCAGTGAAATACTTAAACTTAAACAAGCCAACAGGACATCTGCAATAAGGCTTTTTGTTTCAATTCTGCAAGCAGGAAATATCCATTTCGAATTTATTGAGACGGGGACCAACAGCAAGAATCCGTTCGATCCCGATTTTAATTGTGTCAATTTTATGAACGACTATCTGATTTATTTTCCGGAGCTGGATCAATATCTGGTCCCTGATGATATTGAATACAGGTTGGGATTGATCCCGGATGAATATCAGGGGGAATACGGACTGTTTATGCACCCTGTCAGTTACAACGAAAAGATCAGTGCGCTTGCTTACGACATCCGCAAAATCCCGATTCAGGATAAATCCACAAATAACGATTCGCTGCTGATCAATTTAAGCCTGAACGCAAACCAGTCCGACATTGAAGCAAAAATTCACCGGTCCATCAATGGGGCTTTGGGAAGGGTTTTTCAAAATATTTTTCAGAACCTGACAGAAGAAAAGAAGAAAGAGGTGGCAGAACAGCTTTTCAGGATGGGTAAGCAGAATGCACGGATCAGTACGCTTGCAATTAAAAACGACAGTCCAAACGACATCGGACTTCACCCAATCACACTGGATGTTGCCCTTCAATCGCAGGAGCTGGTCGAAAATGCCGGTGACGATTTGCTGTTCCACATTGGTGAAACAATTGGGAAGCAATCAGAACTTTACCAGGAACAAACCAGAAAACTTCCCATCCATGTGGGGATACTTCATGGTTATTACCGAAAAATCGTTTTCCAGATCCCATCGGGTTACAAAGTTGCCAACCCTGAAAACCTTAGGATGAACGTTTCGATGAAGAACGGGGATAAGATAAGTTGCGTGTTTACTTCCGAGGCCGAGATCAAAGGGGAACAACTGATCATTGTTTCGCACGAATATTACAGTGATGAGTCCTATCCTTCAAGCCGGTACAACGAATTCAGGGATGTGATCAATGCTTCTGCTGACTTCAATAAAAGAACGATACTGCTGAAGAAAATTTAAGTAGCAAGCAAAAATTTCGCGCAAAGACCGCAAAGACCGCAAAGTTTCTAACCAACGAATCTTTGCGTAACTTGGCGTACTTTGCGAGACAAAAAAAAATCGCGCAAAGGCCGCAAAGACCGCAAAGTTTCTATCCAACAAATCTTTGCGTAACTTGGCGTACTTTGCGAGACATAAAACCAAACAAAATGTCCCGCAAAACCCATTGTTAGCGCAAAGGATTTGATAAATTTAACTTTGCGTAACCTTGTGGACTTTGCGAGACTAAAAAAAACCTCATTTCGCGCAAAGCCCGCCATGAACGCAAAGAATTTGATAAACAATACTTTGCGTAACTTGGCGTACTTTGCGAGACAAAAAAACAATGATTTCGCGCAAAGCCCGCAATGGACGCAAAGGGTTTAATAAACAATACTTTGCGTAACTTGGCGTCCTTTGCGAGACCTAAAACCAAACAAAATGTCCCGCAAAACCCGTTATGAACGCAAATGATCTGTTAAAGAATTCTTTGCGTAACCTGGCGGACTTTGCGAGACATACAGGAAAGATAACTAACCTATGTTCGATTGAATTATCTCAACAATATTCGACCTATTTCTTTGACGAACCCAGCCAAGGCACAAGTTTCGATGGATAGTAATCGATTTGCATGGCTTTAAAACGATCAGCATGGTTGCCAAGGCGAACCTTGTATTCGTTCCAGTTGCGTGATGCCGGTGTACTCCAACCAATCTCAGCATAACCCGGAAGACGAGGGAAAACCATATATTCAATTTCATCCATGTTGGTAATCGTTTCTGACCAAAGTGGTGCTTCTATTCCAAGGATATTCTCGCGGCCAATTCCCGGGACCAAAGTTGCGGGGTCCCAATTGTAACCTGTATCCACTTCAACATAACCAGCCCAATGCAAGCCAAGCTTCGTTTTTGCATGATACTGCATATCGACATAAGCTTTAGCAGCAGGCGACATGATCACTTTTGCACCTTGTTTCACCCCTTTTTGAGCATTCTCTGCTTTTGCCCAGAATTGAACAACCGTGTTTGGTTTCATGGTGGAAAGTGCAATCTCGTCCCAACCAATCACCTGTTTTCCGGTCGAAGCAACAATCTCCTGGACTTTAACTTCGAATGGGAGGTAATCTTCAATTTTGGTTGCATGTGACTCATCCCCACCAATATGCAGGTAAGGACCGGGTGTAATGGCAGCAAGTTCGCTGAATACATCTTTGATAAACTGATAAGTGATCTCTTTGCTTGTGCACAATGTGCTGAAACCCACTTTCGTCCCTGTATAGAGTTCAGGTGCCCTGTCGTTGCAATTGAGTTCCGGATAGGAGGCCAATGCTGCATTTGTATGCCCCGGCATATCGATTTCAGGAATGATCATCACTTGACGTTCAGCCGCATATTTCACGATTTCAACATATTGATCCTGCGTATAAAACCCACCTTTTTCCCCGTCAACCTGGGTGATGCCACCAATTGCAGTCAATTTTGGCCATTTTTTTATTTCAATGCGCCATCCCTGGTCATCAGATAGATGAAGGTGCATCACATTCATCTTATAGGCCGCCATCAGGTCGATGGTCCTTTTTACATCGCTTACCTGAAAGAAGTGGCGTGCCACATCCAACATGACACCTCTGAAAGCGTACTCCGGGAAGTCGCGCACTGTGCCGGCAGGGATTTCCCATGAACCTTCCTGCGGTACTGCACTTTCGATGTTTGCAGGGAACAATTGCCGCAGAGTCTGGACGCCGTTAAACAGCCCTGATGGCTTATTGGCTGTTAAGATGACTGTCTCTTTACTTATTACCAATTGATAACCTTCGTCTCCAAGCTGAGCATCGCCAGGTTTTAACGAAAGATAGATATTCCCAGGTGTCTGGGCAACAGAATTTGATCTCACGACAATTCCAAACCTTGTCGATGGATTGAGTTTGCTGGCTAGGTAATTTCCAACCTGTTGTATTTCAGGTGATTCACCTTCATAATATATGATGCTCTTTTCAGTCAAGTTGAAGGAGCCTTTTGCATCTACAACAGATACCGGTTTTGGAATGATACTTTGCTTTGAAAGTAACAGCGGCTGTGCGGAAGCGATCAATTGAACAACCATAAAGCTTACCAGTAAGATTGATTTTGACATGATTTTTATTTTATATGTTTTAAAAGATTTACATTTATAATGTGCCAAGTTATGGAAATATCTCAATATTTCTGATAGAATGACCTTAGAAAAGGGCCCAACTGATTGAAAATCGGTTTTGTGAATTCAACAAAAAGATCCTGTGGTCCTGGGGCCTGACGCGGTTTGCTGTTGCAAATGGCGAGTTGATCCTTATTTAGGGCCCTCTCATCCCCTTTGTACGATCCCCACTCCACAAACCAGACAAACTGACCAGGGAATTTGCGCTGCGAAATCACATTGTTCTTTGCCAGATCTATGATCGAAACATCGAGTACACCATTGGAAATCAGTTCCCTCCTGTAGATGGTCAATTTTGCCTTAACCGTATTGTATGCCTTCATTTTTTTACCGTCTGGTAAAGTTACTGTTCCTACCTCTACGCTGTCGCGGGAAAGCTCGCTGGTCGATTCCTTGTCATAAACCTGACCCACGACAAATTCATCAAAGTTCATCCGGAGCAGTTGGTCCGGCTTTTTAATCCCAGCTTTTTCAGCCGATTCAGGTGAGTAGTAGGCCACAAATTCGTTGGGCCTGTTGCGAACCAACGATTCGATCACCTGGTTCAGGAAGAAGTCGGAGGTGAGCTGATATTTACGCGTAACCTGTATCTGTTCGACAATGACCTTCAATGTGGCATTCTGTTTTGCAATTTCAATCCGCTGGTCAATATCCTTATAACCGGGCGAAAAGATGGCAGCCTGCCGGTAATTCATCGTGGCATCTTTCCATGAAAGGCGCGTATTGATTTTTTCGTTATTTAATCCGGCATTGTATTGCTCTTCGGCTGCAGCCGTTTTTGCATGGCCCAGTTCGTTGGCATAAAAATTCACTTTTGGGAGGACTTTCAATGCTGCAGGGCAACGGCTTACCTCATCCGATAATTTGTTCATACTTTCATAATAACCCACCACTTCCGAATACTTGAAAGGGTTATTAGCGGTCAGTGCATTGTCAATCTTCCCCTGGAAATAGTTGATGGCCATGGGATAACCCTCTTTGACAGCTTGCAAGGCTTTCTCGGAATTGGGGTTGCTTCTTAACCTGTTCGCAGCCAGGAGTGTGGCATTGTAATAATCGCCCCTTTCCAAAGCTTTTTTCCCCGCAGTACACGAGATCATTAACAAGCAGATAATGAAGGGTATAAAAATACGTTGTATCATATTACTATTCAGTTAAATTCGGATGCAAAAGTAACAAATACAAACATAGATCAAAATGGTATCGGAGGGAAAAAATGGCAAGGGGCAAGGAGCTTGGGGCGGGGGAAAAGTATGGGGTAGGGCGGCATGGAGTATCCCAATAAAATTTATCACCAAAAATGGAGTACCCGTTTTTATGCCGTGCGAATTTTGTTGTTAATTGCACTCCCATCCTTCGATAACTGGTATTTTGATTTTTGTTGGCCTATTGATTATTTAAAACCTAGGCCAATTTATCCAAAGTCATCACAACCAGATCTTTGGTCACGATTTTCCCAAAAGCTGCAGCGGCTGCCACAAAATGGGGCGTTTTCAGATGGGCATCGAGATGCTCCTTGCTCTGCCAGTTTTCGATAAAGATGAATTTACCAGAATTGGTCGTATCCTGGTAAAGTTCATAACTGATGCACCCCACTTCTTTGCGGGTAGGTGCGATCAATCCCAGACAAACTGATTTTAATTGTTCTGCCTTATCAGCTGAAGTTTCGGCAATAGCCACCACATGTAACGTGTTCTTTGACATTGTTTTTTGTTTTTGTGTGAATGAAAGAAGTGTTGAACCAGCCGGGACCAAAGCTGCCAGTAAAGCCGTTCCCGATGAAACTTTTAGAAAATTACGCCTGTTTGTTGCCATAATTTGAAATTTTGACTAAAAATAGAAATAAATCTCATTGAACAACAAAAAACAGGAATTAATTTTTTGCAACTGGCTATTGGCTGCTGGCAACTACCAAACATGATCATAGTCATTACCACGAATTCACGAATTTCAAACGGGTATTTTTATTGGTTGAAAACCTTATTAAGACCTTTTAAAAGTGACAAACTGGGTACTGAATGTTGTGAGTTGCCAGATGCAAAAAAGGAAATATATTGAAATATTTTGAAATATGTATATCAATCAACTTCTGGAAGTCGCGAGTTGCCAGCCGCCAGTTGCCAGCCGCAAGAAGCCACTACAACTCCCCAAAATCAACCTTTCCAGCTTCTTTCAACTGATCAGGCTTACCAAGGTCCATCCAAAGGGAAGAAGGGTCGTTGTAGCCAAATATGGGGTATTCGTTTGATAACCGCAAATAGAGTGGGATCAAAGGGAATTTACCGGTTTCAGTGATCAACTTAAAAATGGGTGGATTGATGATTTGTATCCCGCTATAAGCCCAAAAATTATATTTCTGTACCTGACGTGAAATGTTCTCACAACCGGTTTTGAGGTTTCGCCAACCTGACAATTGCATCGAATCGTCGAGGAGCAGGTAGCGCTCGGTTTTACGGTCACGCACGACCAAGGTTGCCAAGCCACCTTTTTTTTCGTGGTACTCCCTGAACAACTTAAGGTCGATGTTGCTGATGACGTCCACATTGTAAACGAGAAATGGCTCGTTCCCTTCGAGGTAGGTTGCTGCATTTAAAATTGCACCACCTGTATCCAAAAGAGAATCCTTTTCATCCGAAATCTGAATATCAAGGCCGAAATTTCCTTTCCGTTCCAAAAAATCAATTATCTGATCGCCAAAATGGTGTACATTGATAACCAATTGATTGTAACCATATTTAGCAACTTTCTCAATGGCATGTTGAAGCAAAGTTTTACTGGAAACCTCCACAAGTGCTTTTGGTTTGTTTGTTGTGTGAGGATAAAGCCTGGTTCCAAGGCCGGCAGCAAAGATCATTGCCTTCATATTAACTCATTAAAATTTAATTAATTAGCAACATCTATAACTCCTTCGGTTTGCAAACCTGTTTCTCCTTGACCGCCTTAAGCCCACATTTTTTGCACTGAAATTTTGGGACTTCGGGCTTTTCATAATCCTTCTTTTCACAGCTTTTTTTCGACATAACAAATTAATTTTCTTGTTCCCTGTGTTGGATAACAACCCTTACCGCATATTTGTTTTTCAGGTGGGCGGCCATCCTCTCGCCGGAATAGACGGAACGGTGCTGGCCCCCGGTGCATCCAAAGCTGACGGCAAGATGTGTAAAACCGCGTTCAAGGTACTTTTCGACTGAACGGTCAACAACAGAGAATACTGGTTCCAGAAAATCTTCCATTTCGGTATCTTTTTCAAAAAATTGGATAACAGCCTGATCTTTTCCTGTTAATGTTTTGTATTGGTCGAATTTGCCCGGATTTTTGATTGCCCTGCAATCAAAAACGAACCCACCACCATTCCCCGAAAGGTCAGCAGGATAACCTTTTTTAAAGGAGAAGCTGGTCACAACGATGATGAGTTCAGCATGTTTTGAGGCAACTTTCTTTAGGACCTCAGAATCTGGCAATGACTTTAGTGTTTTTAAGAGTTCAGGCAGTGTCACCGGCAGATCTAAATTCGACAACACAATTTCCAGGTTTTCAAGTGCAAAAGGGATACTTTTCAGGAAATGTTCCTTTTTTTCATAGAATCCCCGGAATCCATAAGCCCCCATCGCCTGCATCATCCTGATCAGCACATAACCATAGAAATACTGGCGAAATTCTTTTCTGTCAACCGGATGCATTTTCTCCAGTTCATCAAGATAAATATCAATCAGCTCTTCCCGGACGTTCTGTGGGATATCCGCTTTGGCGTCGTATAGCAACGAGGCAAGGTCGTATTGGAGCGCACCTTTCCGTCCACCCTGATAATCGATAAACCATGGCTCATCGTTCACAAGCATAATGTTGCGGCTTTGGAAATCGCGGAACAAAAAGAAGTTGCTTTCAGCTTTTAAAAGATAATCTGTAAAGGCAGTAAAATCGTCTTCGAGCAATTGTTCGCTGAAGGGGACTTTTGCCAATTTAAGAAAATAGTATTTAAAATAGTTGAGGTCCCACATCATCGATTGCCTGTCGAAAGCCATACGGGGATAGCAAACCCCATAATTTAGGTCCTTGCCTCCAATAATCTGTATTTTAGGAAGTTCCCTAACAATCTTTTTGTAAGTCTTTACGATCTTCTCGGAAAATCCTTCTTTTTCGCGTACCTTGCTCAGGTAACTGAAAAGGGTCTCGTTTCCGAGATCTTCCTGCAAATAAATAAATTCGGCAGGTTTATAATCGTATATTTCGGGCACATTGATGCCCATCTTACGGAAATGCCTTGAAAACTCGATAAAGGCGATGTTCTCCTTCTCATCTTCGTTCCATGTGCCGATGGCTTTAAAATGGGGGCTGGTCAAACGGATGTATTCACGGTAGGATCCCGAAGGTGGCAAGATATCAACATTTACGTTCACTTCCTGGAACCTGTTTTTATAAAGATCAACAATTTGTTGCTGGGTTTGCTTTTTCAAATGTTTAACTATTAATGGGTTACTGCGATTATCGATAAAATAGCCGATCTATCTGATAGGACTGCCGAAAATATCAAAATTTGGCCTAAAAGCCAACTTGGGGACAAAAAAAGCTGTCCCGGGGTGCGGAACAGCTTTTTGACTGTTTGAAAGATATTTGTCGGAAATTGATTGTTAATAAATTTCTGTTTTATTCTGCTACAACTTCAAATTCGAAGTCAACAACCACTTCGCGGTGGAATTTCACCTTTGCAGAGTGTTTACCAACCTCTTTGATTGCGTCTTCCTTGATTGTAATTTGCCGGCGGTCAACATCAAATCCTTTCTCTTTCAGGGCTTCGGCAACTTGGATGTTGTTTACGGAACCGAAGATCTTACCGGTTGAACTGGTTTTTGCGCCAATTGTAATCACAATGGTTTTCAGCTTTTCGGCCAACCTAAGAGCTTCATCTTTGAGCCTGGCCTCCTTATGGGCCCTTTGTTTCTGGTTTTCGGCAAGCACCTTCTTTGCAGATGGTGTGGCCAAAATTGCCAATTTCTGGGGAATCAGGTAATTACGTCCATACCCGCTTTTAACAACTAAACTGTCGTCTTTGCTGCCCAGATTTGGAACGTCTTGAAGAAGAATGATATCCATTTTTGTATCTCCTAATTATTATTTCATCAAATCTGTTACATAAGGCAGCAACGCAATCATTCTGGCGCGTTTTACAGCCTGTGATACTTTACGCTGGTATTTCAATGAAGTACCGGTAAGTCGGCGTGGCAGGATTTTACCCTGTTCGTTCAGGAATTTTTTGAGGAATTCGGGATCTTTGTAATCCACATAACGGATTCCGTTCTTCTTGAAACGGCAATACTTTTTCTTTTTTACCTCAACCGATGGGGGGGTAAGGTACCTGATTTCGCTTGAATTTGTGGTCATGACTTAGTTCTCCTTTTGAGTTTTAGCATTTACCTTCTTTTGTCTCTTCTCGCTGTACTCAGCGGAGTATTTATCCAATTTCAACGTAATGAAACGGATGATACGTTCGTCACGACGATATTCGGTTTCAAGTTTTCCGATAAACGCCGGATCGGCCTTGAATTCGAAAAGATGGTAAAATCCTGTCGATTTCTTTTGGATGGGGTAGGCCAATTTCTTAAGACCCCAATGCTCTTCATGGATGAGTTCACTGCCACTTGCAGCGATCAGATCCTTGAACTTTCCTACCGCTTCCTTTATCTGAGCCTCAGATAAAACGGGAGTAGCAATGAAAACGGTTTCGTACTGGTTCAACATACTTTTAAAGATTTACATTAAACAATTATACTCTTAAAAATGAGTGCCGCAAAAGTATAAACAATTTCAATGCAAACAAATACCCTACATAAATTTGTTTTGGGAAAGAAAAGGGGGGATTTCAGTATGGGGCAGGGGTAAAGGGCGTGGGGTACGAAGACCGGAAAAAGGAAACTGGAGAATGGAAAAAGGAAGGAAAATTTGAAAATGCGGCAATTTGGAAATTTGAAAATGCAGATAGAATCAACCTGTGTGCCTATGTGAAAAACCTATGTACCTATGTGTTAGATTTTTAAACTTAAAGTCACAATAGATATTCCAAATCATCATTGCATCCCCCTAGTTTAGAAGCGTTTCAAACACTATTGGGAATGTTCTGTTTGACGATCAAACTTGTTCCAGACAATGTTTCAAATACGCCGATAGTTAAAGGATTCCCTTTCGCTCCCTTTTCCGCCCTTTGCTCCGTTTCCCGTGTCCAATGCTCCTTGCTCCAAGCCCCAAGCCCCAAGCCCTATGCTCCACGCTCCCTGCCCCACGCCCCAAGCTCCAAGCCCCATGCCCCTTGCTCCAAGCCCCACGCCCCTTGCTCCAAGCCCTATGCTCCACGCTCCCTGCCCCACGCCCCTCTCCTTAAAATGACAAAGAGCCGACCCCATTGGCCGGCTCTTTATAATGTCCAGTTAGCAAAAAAAATGTAGTCTTAGTAAAAGTCCCGAAAATCTTAAAATGTTCCTCTTTTAAGCGGCGGCTAAATTAGATTGTTTTTATTAAAAAATGTTAATGGATGTTAGGTTACATTAATGAAAAGAAAAAAAATCAGACTCAGAAAACATTATATACTGTTGATTTTTAAAAGATTGTAGGGGTATTTTTTGTAAACATGTTTTACAGCATTTTTTCAAACACCAGTTTTTTTTACTTATTAAAAGGCTTAAAACAAAAACATGAATAAAGCAAATAATTGTAAATCAGTTTCTTAAATATAAATCCTGTTTTTGGTATGATTCAGCTCCGGTTGTGTGAATGTCCATGCAAAAATCAATCTTATCTGATTTTAATTATGAAATGTGATGTGCAAATTTCCTTAATTTGCACATTGTTAAAAATCATATTGTTGAAGATGAAAGCAATCAGAAAATCAGAACCCGGAAAGGGTCTTTGGCTCGAAGATATAGAGAAACCACAACCAGGTGTCAATGAAGTCCTTATAAAGATTTCCAAATCGGCCATATGTGGAACTGACCTACATATTTACAAATGGGATGCCTGGGCTCAGAAAACTATTAAAACTCCGATGACTATTGGACATGAATATGTGGGCACAGTTGTCGAGATCGGTAACGAGGTGACAAAAATCGGAATAGGTGAGAGGGTTACAGTCGAGGGTCATATCGCTTGCGGATTTTGCCGGAATTGCAGGCGTGGCCGAAGGCATATTTGCGACCATACCGTTGGCATTGGCGTAAACAGGGATGGGGGCTTTGCAGAATATGTTTGTGTTCCTGCCGAAAATGTGTTGCACATCGACAGCAAGATTCCTGATGAAATCGTTTCAATCATGGATCCATTGGGGAATGCGACCCATACCGCACTCTCCTTCCCTTTGATTGGGGAGGATGTTCTTGTAACCGGAGCAGGTGGCCCTATCGGTTGCATGGCCATTGCAATATGCCGCTTTGTTGGGGCTCGTAATGTGGTTGGATCTGAGATTAGCCCTTACCGTCGCGACCTCGCCCGAAAGATGGGTGTGACCCTTGTCGTCGATCCGATGAAAGACGATATCGCCTCGGCAATGAAACAAGTCGGGATGGTGGCCGGTTTCGACATCGGACTTGAAGTCTCAGGCTCACCAGTCGCTTTCGATTCGATGATCAAACACATGTACAACGGTGGGAAAATTTCCCTGTTGGGAATTTTGCCCGACTCAACCCAGATCGAATGGGACAAGGTCATTTTTAAAGGTCTGACATTGAAAGGGATCTATGGCCGCGAAATGTACGAGACCTGGTACAAGATGGAAAAGATGCTCCTTTCGGGATTGAATATTTCACCTGTGATCACGCACC
This sequence comes from uncultured Bacteroidia bacterium, assembly GCA_903927965.1. Classification (GTDB taxonomy): domain Bacteria; phylum Bacteroidota; class Bacteroidia; order Bacteroidales; family Prolixibacteraceae; genus JAAFHB01. The sequence goes on from CAIYPA010000492.1 coordinate 26,804, forward strand.
GTTTTCATTACACCGAATTTAGGGAGGCGTTCGACATAATGGAAGAAGGGAATTGTGGCAAAATCATCCTTGACTGGGATAATTAATAAAAAGCGTTGTGGGTATTGATCTAAATCTCAATTTTAGTACATTTGCCGCCCTAAAAGCCACTTTAGCTCAGTCGGTAGAGCAGCTCATTCGTAATGAGCAGGTCGTGGGTTCGAGTCCCATTAGTGGCTCACCTTAAAATCAAGCAGTTAAGCGAGTTACAAAGCCCCTGAAAAATATTTCAGGGGCTTTTTTGTGGAAGTTTGTTTTGGCCAATGTCAGGGCCGAGGGGGACAAAAACTTGAACAACGACCATCTTTACAATGGGTCGAAGGCCATCTTTTTGAAACCGGCTTTCCGAAAACAAATTCAGTTCCAAAGGTGCATCGTCTTTGCCGATGCCTATTATGAGTGGTCGGACAAGAACATCCCACATTTGGTATTCCTGCAAAACCGGGACAGGCCATTTGGGTTGCCGGTATTTACGACCAGTGGAAGGATTCCCAAACAAAGGAAACCGTTTTTGCCTTTGCAGTTGTTACCACAACTGCCAACCGTTTGTTGCAAAGTATCGGGGCCAAGCGTATGCCCGTGATCCTTTCAAGATCAATCGAAAGTATAAGGATTATATCCTCCAGCCATTTGTCTCAGGACTTAACCCAAAGCCTGCAATGCGGGTTAATCGGTAGCGACCTTTATTATCCAGTCGGAAGGTTCATGGTCTCCAAACTTGATCTTCACCGTTGCTCGTTTGTCTTTTGTCAGATGCAGTACACATCTGTCGGCATCTTTTTTAAGCAGAGTTTCGGATGCGCCATTTGATACAGTTATAGATTCAATGCCATACCTGACAATCAGAGAAATATCCTGATTTTTCAATGAAGTAACAGTCATGTTAATCGTTTTAGCTTTCATGTCCCATGACATTTCATCCACTTTGGCAAATGTCCTTGCAAGTATCCCTTTAATATTTCCCTTTTCAAGTGTGTAAGGAAGCGCTGGCAATAGCTCAATCACTCCGGGTCGCGAATAAACGAGCATTTCCATTAAAAGAGTTAAAACAGAACCTTGCTGATCAGGCATAAAACCGGTGTAAGGGTTGTGCGAGGAGGTAAGTACAGGCCCGTAATATCCTTGTTCCAGCAATTGTTTTAACTCAAAATTGACGCGGAAATTATCTTTCAATCTGGCTCCGGCCAAAGCACAATGAGCAAGACCAAAGCCAGAAGATTTTTGTTGGCCGCGTTTCCTGTTTGCAAGCCTGACTGCTTTTGCTAATTGTGGCGTATTGTCAGGATCAACTTCATCAGAAGGCCATACGCCATAAAAATGTGAGGCATGGCGATGGTTCAGTCTGTCAGCCAAAGTAGGCCATGTCCATTCCTTCAGTGCTTCCTTCCTCATCCAAAAGATAATTCGGCATTTTAGCCAGCATACCCTTCCATTTTGGAATATTTTCTGCTTCTGTCCCTAAAATTTTTGCCCCCTCAATCAGATGAGTCAATACTTCGCGACAAACCATAATATCCATGGTGGCATTGATAACTGCAGGAGCATTGACCCGACCACCCATGTTATCCATATATTTACTGCCTTCATCCGTATTGGACGGCCAATTTTCCGGGGAATATGATGGGATAAAAATATAATTTCCAATTTTATCTGTCATTTTAACAATACTTCGGTAAATTTTAGGAGGCAATTTTGCCATATTCCAGTAGTTCTTTGACAATTTTTTGATTTTTTGGGGTGTTTGGGTTGATAGCAAACACGGTCATAAATCGTTCGAGCATCAAAGTGTTGTTGCACAATGTCTTATAGTCTG
>CAIYPA010000493.1 GCA_903927965.1 uncultured Bacteroidia bacterium
CAGACTATAAGACATTGTGCAACAACACTTTGATGCTCGAACGATTTATGACCGTGTTTGCTATCAACCCAAACACCCCAAAAAATCAAAAAATTGTCAAAGAACTACTGGAATATGGCAAAATTGCCTCCTAAAATTTACAGAAGTATTGGTCAAGTAAAAAGCATTTTCAGAATAAAACCCAACATCAAGTCTAAACCCAAGTCCTGGTTGTTTTGTCAATTGTCTCTCATAATTAATAGATGCAAAAAGTCCGTTACCACCTGCTTCCAAATAAATGTCGTTTCTTTTAAAAGTTGTCTGTCCATATGAACAAAATGCAATTCCTGAAATGGCTAAAAATAATGTCAAATGTTTCATAAGTTGATTGTTGTCGTTTTTAATAACCGCTAACTCGTATATAGCCCTGACAGTAGTCAGATTATTACTTGTAAAATTACTATTTTTCATAACAGTTTTATAGATTAATTAGGTTTATTTACCAGTTTAATTTGGACCTTTTCTTTCTCCCCTACGATCAAAAAAAAGGAAGTTTTCGCTTCCCCTTTTCCTTAAAGACTGATTGGTTTTCAAACTCATGGACTCACTTTAGTATCGAGGGTCCGTTTCAACTCCCAGATCACAGAGCAGATTTTCAGCGGCTCTTCGGTGTCGCTTCTTTTCACAACCATCATTAACGAATGTGAACAACTTACTCAATAAATTTCCAGGGATGACACGTTTTGTCAGCCCTATCGGATATCTTTGCTGTTTAAAGAACGTGATGAAGATCTTGTGCGAGACCGGCTGTGAAATAGAGGTCATTACTGCCGGGATCCTGCATGATGTCGTGGAGGACACTTCGGTAACCATCGAACAGGTGGAGTGTATATTTGGGAATCGGGTAGCCACACTTGTTAAAGGTGCTTCCGAACCCGATCATTTGCGCCAGGGCCTGGATGCCAAAATAAGCTGGAGGTTAAGAAAACAGCATACGATTGATTTCATCAGCCAGGAAGCCTCTCTTGATCAGTTGCTTGTCGCCTGTGCTGATAAGCTCGACAATATCGAAGCGATCAGGCAAGATGCGATCTCGAAAGGCGAAAAAGTGTGGGAACGGTTCAATGTCCCAAAAGCAGACCAGTAATGGTACTACAAAACCGTGGCTGCTGCAATGGAAAAGAGATCGAAGGAAGCTGTTGGCCCGTTGAACAACCTCGCCCGGAAGCTGACCCAAACTGTGAATGAGGTATTCACGACATGAACTGGATTTAAAAACTGTCAATTGAAATCCAAACCAATAGCGGATTAAAAATTCTGGTTGCATAGGTTTACTAAAATATGGCACTAAATTTGTTTTGATAAATGGTTAATCTTAAAGAATGATAACAGAAGGCGATATACGCTTAATAATTGCCAGTGGCGAAGGATATAACGCAGAGTTTAAGGTTTCAGTTCCTTCAAAAGTGCGGGAGCTGTCGGAAGAGGTATGTGCATTTGCAAATGCTGCTGGTGGTGTGGTACTTATCGGTGTTGACGACCAAAATGTGATTAAGGGTGTGACAATTGATAATTCAAAGCGTTCTGCTATTCAAAATTCTATAGGCGATATCACTCCTTCACTTTATTGCTCCATTTCCTTTGTTGAAGTAGAGGGAAAGCGGATTGGGGTAATTGAAGTTCCATCAGGGCCAAACAAACCATATGTATTGTCGGGAGCGATCTATGTGCGGATAGGGCCGAATTCACAGAAACTTACAACTGCCGAGCAGATGCGGGATTTCTTTCTTCAGTCTGGGAAAATATTTTTTGATGAAGCAGATTGTAAGGAATTTGTGATTGACAATCAGGTTGATAAAGAGGTGTTGACAATCTTTAAGCGGACTGCCCACATGACTGAAAATACACCGGACATGCAGATTTTTAAAAATCTGAAGTTGTTGACCGATGATAATCAGTTCAAAAATGGTGCAGTTTTGTTTTTCGGAAAACAGCCCGAATTGATTTTTGAAAAAGCGGTCTTGCGCTGTGTTGCCTTCAAGGGAATAGATAAGCAGTATATCATTGACGATAAATTCTTTGGCGGACCGCTTTATAATCAATACAATAAAGCTATTCAGTGGCTTAAAGAAAAAACCAATTTGCGTTACGATATTGAGGGACAAGGTTTCGGCCCACGTAAAGAAATTTGGGAAATACCAGAAATCGTTTTCAAGGAGGCTATTATTAACAGTCTCTCACATCGCGACTATTACGACAAAGGGGCAACCATTATTATTGAGCTATTCGATAACCGTATTGAAATATCCAACCCCGGCGGTTTGGTCAGTGCAATCAGTCGGGCTGAATTTGGGAAACGAAGCCATTCAAGGAATCCTCTCATCTTCGGGCTCTTTGCACGTATGCAACTCGTTGAGCAAGTGGGTTCTGGTATTAATAGGATGAACAATTTAATGTCAGAAGCAGGATTGTCTGCTCCTGAGTACAACACAGAAGGCATGTTTTCGATTACATTGAAACGTCCCAAATTTAATGATGATTCTGAGACTAAAGATTCTGTTGGTGAGGAACTAAGCGATAAACATAGCTATAAACTAGGTGATTCCATGGGAAATGATCTAAAAACTGTGGAGAAAAGTTCGGTAAAAACTGTGGTAAAAACTGTGGAGAAAACTGTGGAGAAAACTGTGGAGAAAAGTTCGGTGAAAACTGTGGAGAAAAATTCTGAAAGAATTATTATTGAGCTTATTACCTCGAATCCAAAAGTGGTTACAAAAAGCATGATGATCGCTACTGGATTGAGTAGGAGAGGTGTAGAATATCAGTTAAATAAACTTAAAGAATCAGGAATAATTAAACGAATTGGTCCTGATAAAGGTGGCCACTGGAAGCTTTTAGATAAAACAATTCATCCAAAAAGTTCGGAGTAAAGTTCGGAGAAGGTTCGGAGAAAAACATTGAACAAATGTTGAAAAAAGAACAGTAATGGTCTAAAGTCGTATGAAACAATGAATGGTTAGATGAACAATTGTTAATTGAGAAAAATAGATCGCTTAAATAACTTTCAACAGTTTGCAATGATCCTTAATGGAAACATTTTTGATCGACTAATATTATTGTTGTAACGAAAAGCTGCATTGTGGCTAATTCATATCTTCCCAATCTTTTTTATGTATTCGGTTGGCGACATATTGAAGTATTTCTGAAAACTGTTGGTGAAGTACTGGTGGGAATTAAACCCGACCATATATGCAATCTCAGAAACATTTAGTTTTCCTTGGGTCAGCAGATAAGCTGCCTGTTTAAGACGAATAGTCCTGATAAATTCGGTTGGATTTTGATTGGTAATGGCTTTCAGCTTCCGATAAAGATGTACCCTACTAATGTTCATTGTACTGCTCATTTTTTCGATGTTCAGGTCGGCGTCCGAAAGGTTTTCTTTTGCAAAATCGATCGCCTTTTGGAGGAATTTTTCATCCGCTGAGGTAACCGTCATTTCTTTGGCCACAAAACTGGTGTTTTTCGAGAATTGCTGCTTCAATATTTCACGGGCTTCGATGATCTTATCAACTTTTAATTTCAACAGCCTTGGGTGGAATGGCTTGTGAATGTATTCGTCGGCTCCGGTTTCCAGTCCTTCGATCTCATGCTCGACAGATGTTTTGGCCGTAAGCAGGATTACCGGAATATGGCTCGTTTCAAGGGTCGATTTTACTTTTTTGCAAAGCTGGAGCCCATCTAAACCAGGCATCATTATGTCGCTAACAATCAGATCGGGAACCTGTTCAAAGGCCAGGGACCAGCCATCATTTCCGTTATTTGCCTTTAGGATCTGATAACTGACAGATAACTCATCCTCCAAATAGTTTAGGATGTCGATATCATCTTCGATCAGCAAAACAAGGCCTTTCCCTGAACCAGATGGAAGTTCAGCATCCTGTTCAAAAGTCGGGGAAGGCACATTTTCGGTTTCGTGCTTATACTCATTTGTTTGATTATCCAGTGTAGCTTTTCCGCTAAACAATTCATCAGGGGAAAGGTGTTTTTTCCCCAATGGCAAGGTCACTGAGAAAGTACTGCCAAAGCCTTCCTTACTGGTGACAGAAATAGTACCATGCTGTTTTTCAACCAATTCCTTCGATAAATGCAAGCCGATTCCTGTACCTGTGGTTTTACCGGTTGCTTTATTCTCAACCTGATAAAACCGGTCGAAAATGCGATCAAGGTGGGCCTGGATCATGCCACTGCCTGTATCCGAAACAGAAATCGTGAAGGTCCCTTCATTTTCCTTTACACTATTTTTCTGAATTGAAATGGTAATTAAACCATTAGAAACCGAGAACTTAAAGGCATTTGAAAGAAGGTTGAACATCACCTTGTCCATTTTTTCCGGGTCTATCCAAACAATAAATTCATCGCAATTGGGCTCAAACGAAAGGTGAATTTTTTTATCCAGGGCAGTTTCATCGAACAAGGAAATAACCTCTTTCAGGAACTTGACCAGATCGGTTTCACGTGCTTTCAATTTAAGCTGGGTGTTCTCGATCTTCTGTAATTCAAGCAATTGATTGACGATCCGTTCAAGCCGTTTGGTGTTCCGGTAGATGTAACTGATGTTTTTTTTCTGGAAATCATTGGGGGCAGAATTCATCAGTTTATCGAGGGGAGCGAGCAACATGGTCAATGGCGTGCGGATTTCGTGCGAGACATTGGCAAAAAACTGCATCTTTGTCTGGTTAACTTCCTCGAGTTTTTCGCGTTCCACATGTTCAAGATGCAATTCGTTTTGCATACTGATACGAAACAGTGCAATTTTCCGGATGTAATAAATAGCAGTTAACAAAACTGCAATGTATATTATTAAAGCCAACCAGGTTGACCAGAACGGAGGCTTCACGACAATATACAACTTTCGTTCGCTCCCCGGCCAAAGCCCTTCCAGATCGGTAGATTTGACATTAAAAACATAGGTTCCCGGTGCAAGGTTGGTGTAAGTGGCATACCTGTGTTTACTGTCTTTATATTGCCAGTTCGGATCAAAACCTTCCATCTGAACAGCATATTTTATTTTTTCGGGAGCTGAAAAATTAATTGCCGCAAATTCAATCGTAAAACTCTTGTTCGCATACTTAAGGACAACACTATCAGTGGCATTAATATCTTTTTGAAGGATGTTTTCTGAACTCTCTGGATTGAACTTCATTTCCTGATTAAAAATTTTGAAGCTTGTAAAGACCAGATTGGGATGATTTTTTCTGTCTAAAATGGTTTCAGGATTAAAATAGACCAATCCGTCAACTCCCCCAAAATAGATATTCCCAGTCGAATCTTTAAAGGAGGAGCCAATTACATATTTATCGCATGGGAGTCCGTCGGAAACGAAATAATTGGTAAAAACGTCATTCTGAAGGTCATATTTTGAAATTCCGGCTGTGGTTGAAATCCACAATTTGTTTTTATCATCCGATTCTATCGCTTTGATTGAATTGCTGCACAATCCATTATCGGTACTGTACCGTTGAAGGCCTGATTTTTCGGGATTAAACCGGTATAATCCCGCCAACGTTCCAATCCACATCGTACCATTGAGATCCTTTTTTAAACAGGTTACCAGATCGTTAGCCAAATCCCCATTGGCTACCTGAAATGATTTGAAAGTGTTTTTTCTTTTATTCCAGTTAAAGAGTCCGTGTTCGGAAGCAATCCAAAGGGTACTGTCGGTATCATATTCAAGGGCATAAATATAGGGGTCGATTAATTCTTGTTTACCGGAACCAAAGGGCCTCGTATAATCTGTCAGCATTTCATTGGACACGTCGAAATAATGCAATCCGCCGCCATTGCTCCCAATCCATAAATTGCCGCTCGAATCCTCACAAAAATCAAACACATAATTTCGCCTTGATTCCAGCTCATAACCAGGGATATTGTAATGAAGCAAGGGCTTATTCATTCCACGGTAGCAATAGAATCCTTCGAAATAGGTTCCAATCCATATCCACCCCCGCTTATCTTCATACAATTTAACGATGGACTTATCGTTTATTGTTGCTCCGGCATTATTTCTGTTGAATAGTTTGAAATCTGATTGACCCTTCCATCGGACATTAATTCCACCTCCTTCGGTAGCTACCCAAAGATTGTCGTTTTTATCCTTTAGTACTGAACTTACCAGATAATGACTAAGTTGCTGCCCTTTCTTTGAATTTCCGATGGTATGAAAATTTTTGGATGATAACATTTTTAAATAAATACCGCGTTCCTGAATTCCAAACCATAGGTCACCCTGTCTATCTTCGTAGCAATAGATCCTCGACTTTGATATCCCCGGTAGATCAATCAGACTACTTACATCATTTAACGTATTCATTAAAAGGTTGTATGTTTTTATACCATTTCCTTCAGTCCCAATCCAAACAATGCCTTTTTTGTCGGTGATAATACTGTATATTCCACGGTCAAGCAGATTATCTTTGCCTTCCGTTTTTTTTGATTGAATGAAAGTGCCTTTCGCCGGATCATAAACAATGATCCCTTCACGTGCGGTTCCAAACAAGATTTGACCGGTATTGGTTTCGTGAACTGCCATTACAGTTCGATCCGGGAAAATATATCCGGAGCCTGTATATTCCCTGATAGAGTAAAACTTTTGGTTTTGTATGTCGAAAATCAACACACCTTCATTACCGGTCCCGATCCAAAGTTTTCCTTTCTTGTCAATTATTGCCTGACTATAATCTACATACGAAGGCACACCATTACTTTGAAATCGATGATTAAAGAATGTATATTTTTTGTTGGCAGGATTGTAATTTACCAATCCATGGGAAGTGATTAACCACAACGACTTATTGCTGTCTTCAAGTATCCATTTAACACTCACCGCAATTTCAGTTTTATCAACATGCAGGTGAATGTGCTCAAAGCGATCTCTTTCGTAATCAAATTGATTTAAACCCTTGTCAGTGCCAATCCACAGCCTTTTTTCTGAATCTTCGAAAACAACATTCGTGTATGATGAATTGATTGAAGTTGTGTCTGCTTGCTTATGCTCATAAACAGTAAAGCTGTAACCATCGAACCGGTTTAGGGACGAAAAAAGTGAAATCCATACATACCCTTTTGTGTCCTGATAAATACCATGAATAGAAGTGCCGGATAATCCCTCAGAAGGTGAATAAAAACGGTCATTTTGTGCGTTTAGTCTTAAACAGGAAATTATTAAAAAAAGAAGGAAAATTGTTTTTTTTGACATGACACAAATTTATTGAAACGAAAATAGAGAAAAATCCAGTCAATTTGTATCATCGCAAAATTTAATACTTTTCAATTGGTTGACAATTAAGATTCTAATATTGTTCGTGTAACACTGTTGCAAAAGAATGAAACAATAGTATAAATAATTTTTTAGAATTCTTTAAATATGGTAACATTGATTTTAACGTTGTGATTGGCTTCAAGCTACATTTGCTAATCATCATTCATAAATCAAATTCTTAAATATCCTCTCAGGTGAAAACAAGCAGATTTTGGCAAAATAGAACATTTATACTTTCCTTCATTGAATGGTTTCTGATACTTTTAGTGATCTTTGTTTTTATAATTATCTTTTACCTGATTCTTTACTAACTACTGTCATAAGAACGAATAAAATCTTTAAAACGATGAAAAATATGAAAACAAAACAGCACTACAAGACTTTCAATCTTCCGATAAGAGAACTTCTCCTTATAGCAGTTTTAATCCTCATTGTTTCAATACAGAAAAGCTTTTCTCAACCTGAATGTATGCCATGGGGTAATATCAGAAGTTTCCATGTTGATGGTGAGAAAATGGTTTTCGAAACCTCCATTCGCTCTGTGAAACCCGACTGGAGCAGTTGTATTTCATCCGAACGTTGCAACTGGCAAGGTGAACAAACCTATTCGTATGATGCAAAAGTTTCCAGGATGTCGCATTTTTTGCAGGAACTTCCACTTAATTATGCTGTCACTTCTACCCAAACGGGTTCCAACTCTGTGGTTCAGGACATTACGATCGAAGCAACTGCCCAGATCGACCAGGCAGGTACTTACTATTGTTTCGAAGTGCTGGGTAGCGATTTTGTGGATGGTACGATCGATATTTATTCAGGGCAATCAAAAAAAGGCTCAGCCGGATTAAAAGCATCGATTCCGGTTGGCAAAATAGAATATCTTCGGGCAAAAGGGAATCGGATAGTTGTTAAATCAGCAAAACGTGAATATGAAGTGATTGCAGATATTAATACCGAGATATTCGTCAAGCAAAGCCATATCGACAGGCCCAATCATCTGAACGACCCGCTACCAGTGAAAAAGTTTGTTGCTTCGGATCCTTTACGACCTATAGCTCCTTACCAAATTTATTTCACTGCTATTGATGGAAAGGCCAAAAAAGGAGATAGAAGAACCTTGAAATACAAAATCAATGTGAAAGGTTCTGTTGATAAAGAAGATGTTAGAATTTCAATTGATCCTTCAAAACCCGGACGTCCGTTTAAGGGCATTGGCAGTAATTATCGCGTAGGTGATGTCAGCAGTGATTCTGATGTAATATTTTATTGTTTGGACAGTATGCGCGTTTCATGGGGTCGGATAGCACTCGATTGGAGAGAATGGCAACCCAACGAGAAGGAAAACCCATTGATCAATGCCCGTGCCGGAAAATTAAAGAAGGAGTTTTATCAACAGATAGAAATGGCTAAGATATTGGCGAAACGGCATATTCCCATGATATTATCAGTTTGGGTTCCCCCGGTTTGGGCCATCGATTCTACAAAAGATAATCATCTGCCGCTCGAGCACGACATTAAAAAGTCGCTCAACCCAAAGCCTATTCAACAAATGTGTAAATCAATTGCCGATTATATCGAATTCTTAAAAACCGATTACGGCATTGAAATACCCTTATTCAGTTTCAATGAAATAGATTATGGGGTTTGGGTTTATATGACCCCAGATGAACACGCATTTTATAATAAATCTTTTGGAAGCTATTTTGCATCGCGTGGCCTCATTACCAAAATGTTATTGGGCGATACCGGTGCCGGAACGATCAGGTCCAATAAAATCGCGCTCCCCACTGTGGCCGATTCTACCATCCATAAATACATTGGTGCCGTTTCAATTCATACCTATCATGGTTGTACAACAGCCGACCTAAAAGCCTGGTTATTGTCAGCCCAAAAATTGAATTTGCCATTAATGGTGGTCGAGGGTGGTCCAAATTCTGCAGAGCATCGATATCCGAGCAATTTCACCGAGAAATGGTTTGAATTATCGGAAATCGATTTATATGTAAGAATTTGCCGTGATGCCCAACCAGAAACAATTATGGAATGGCAACTCACCCGCAACGATTCCTTAATGATCGGTAAAGGCCTATATGGCGATAATGGGCCCCTTCGACCAACTCAAAGATTCTGGAATTTAATACAGTTGGGCTCAAC
>CAIYPA010000494.1 GCA_903927965.1 uncultured Bacteroidia bacterium
CCGCTTACCTCTTTCATCTAAATGAGGAAGCAACAAAGTGAATTTTTCTTCCAAACGTTTATCGTCTTGCATACATTGAATTTTGCACAAATGTACACATTATTTTATATCACATCCTAAGTCCTGCCACAAAGCCATCAAGCGATGTATGCATGAAAAATATTAATTTTCGCATTTCAATTAAAAATTAAATTCAATTCGAAATACAACAACGGAATTTAAGAATTGTTCTGATCGTGGATTGCTTGGGTTGCAGCTAAAGTATAGCCTTTTATTTGGCATTGAACTTAAAGAAGGTCGAATAAAGAAGATTTTGTAATTCTCCTTGACGTATGGCACTCAGCATGGCCGATAACGTTTTACGGTAGTAGTGGTGGTTTTTCTCAATAAGGTTTGTTTTGTCCAATTCTAATTAGTATTTCCGTAATTTCGTCTGGACAGTTTGTTCCGATCAGTAATTTTCTATTGTCCGTAAACTCAAGTTGCAATCCTTTGTTACCAGAAACATTTAAAGCTTTGTCCTTACCAAATCCACGTAAGCCCCAACCACCATATTCTCCCAAAGGACTGTACCGTCTTACAAAAGATTTTGAAATTTTATTCCAGCCATAATGCCTGAATGTCAGATGAAACGGAAAAAATCTAACGAATATTCCGTCCCTTTTAATTTGAGTCTCAAGACGGCAAATACCTAAGAAAATTGTCAGTAATAAAATTAGAGCCGAAGTAATTATTAGTCCTGTATTGCTCATTGGGTTGCTACCAATTCGATGTCCATCTATAACTTGTAAGAAAATGCCATAGAGTGCAAATACATTCATACTAAGTAGGAAAAGCCAAAGCCACCATTGCTTAAAGTGTTGATTTTCTGAAAATAAAATTTCGTTTTCCATTTGTTTTATTATTTATATATCTTTTTATCATAACCGGTAACATATGTATTTAATCCCGGCTGGGATTAAATGTGGGTAGAAGAATGTAACGAAAGACAATGCCATCCCATCCGGGACGGAATAATTCATCGCCCCTATTTTTCTACAGACATTCCATTCCTAACGGAATGTTATGCATCATCAATAAATGACATTCCATTTACTGGTATTATTTATATAAGTAAGGAAAACGATTAAATGTCATACTTCAAAACCCCCGACCACCAGACTTGTCCCCGAGAGTCGGGGCAGGCTAGGACAGGCTATAAAGGGGAGTCTTGAATTTCAAGCAGATACAGAAAGTTCCCTATTAGGGGATTTAGGGGTGTAAAAAAGACAATATTTCGTTCGTATTACTTATCCTATTTTTCAGTGCCATTTATAAACCGTATTCTTTAAAGGGTCGATATTTTTGAACTCATTAAAATCTTTTCTCATATTGTTTACCCACCAATCGTAATATGCTTTTGAGGCAATTCCATTTGACTCATTGGTATCCAAAAATAATTCACTATAATCACTTTTTTCCAATAATGGATTTTGGGAAGGAAATCGTCCAATCAAACATTTACTACTTATTGCTACTGCTCTAATTGATTCAATTGTCCATAAAACATACAGACTTAGTGTGCAATCTCGTTGATAATAAGATGAAATTCCATTGCGAGGGAAATTCGATATTTTTTGAGTCTCGTTTCTGTATGCGAGCAAGGCCGGGATGTCCAGATAGGTAAATTCAGGAAGTTCCAAAGCGTCATACTTGCCTGATTTTAATGACGCTATATATTGGTCAACATTGGCATTTTTTATTCCCATTAAATTATCCTCATGACAACTGATAGAAATCATCAAAGAAACAAGAACGATTATGAGTTTTACAGCTTTCATTGTTTGATTATTTTGGTTTATATCTCATTTTGAGATGCTCAATTTAACAATCTGGAAGCGACATCTTTAAACTAATTCATAGTTTGCGTTTCGTCCTCTTTCATCAGTTTGTTTCAGGATGCCTTTTGCTACCAGGTCTTTTATGTCCCGTAAGGCAGTGTCGGTAGAGGTTTTGGCAATTTTAGCCCATTTTGACGTTTGTAGTTTTCCTTCAAAATCGCCAAAGAGCTTGTTGAGTATCAAGCGTTGGCGTTCGTTGATGGGCGAGTGTTCGTGTAATTTCCAAAACTCAGCTTTGCGCAATATTTTTTGCATCGTGTTTTCGGTGGAGAGTATCGCATTTTTGAGACAATGCAAAAACCAGTCGATCCATTCGGTAATGTCGCCAGAACTATGTTGCACTTTTTGCAAGACCTCATAATAACGCTTGCGTTCGGCCAATATTTGGCCCGACATACTATAAAAACGTTCTCCACTACCTTCTGCACGGGCAAGTAACAGATCGGTTATGGCTCTTGCAATTCTGCCATTTCCGTCATCAAACGGGTGAATAATGATAAACCAAAAGTGTGCTATGGCGGCTTTCAAAACAGGGTCAAGGTTATATTCGTTGTTGAACCAATCCAAAAACTTGTCCATCTCCATTTTTACCAATTCTGGCTTTACGGCTTCGTAATGAACTTTCTCTTTGCCCATTGAACCCGAAACGACCTGCATTTTGCCATTCCGGTATCGGGCTACTTCTATTTTATAAGGCCCACTGTACCCTGTGGGGAAAAGTGCTGCATGCCAACCAAACAACCGTTTTTCGATTAAAGGTAAACTGTATCGTTGGGTGGCATCCAGCATCATTTCTACAACGCCTTCAATGTGGCGGCTACTTGACACAAGTCCTGCTGCGTTGATACCCAAACGCCTTGCAATGGACGAACGTACCTGGTCATAATTGAGCAGTTCACCTTCTATTTCGAATGATTTTACTACGTCTAAGGTTAAGGCGGTGAGCGTGGTTTCTTCTTTGGCAAAAAAGCCCAAAGCGTTCATTTGCCCTAATAATTTACCTTGCATTAGCCGGACTTCACCAAAAAGGACATTTATGGCTTTGTCCTGCCACGAAAAATCTGTCCAGTTTTTGTACTCGTAAATGTATTTTGCCATTGCCTTAAATTATATTGCGGCAAATATATGAATTAATTGCCGCAAAAATGCGGTGAATATATCGCTTTTTTACTGCAATGCAATAGGTTGTCTAAGCTCGTAATTTTTATGTGGAAACACTAAGATTGGGTATAACTGGTGAGAATTTATCACATATCTGATTGCGAGGCACTTAGCCATCAATATGTATAATTAATTGTGCAGGTGACTAAATTTTAATTGTGTTTCCAAACCCGACATTTGTTATTGCATTTATTGACAGTTCGTTGTAATTTATGCTGTTGGTATTATTTCCACCAATATTTCATTTTCTGACTTGTCATAATAGGTACAAGTCATTTTATCAAGGCGTACCAACCATTTTTCAATTCCTGTTTCAGCACAATGCTGACAAAATGTAAAATAGTCGGTTTCTCCATGTTGGTGTTTTTTTAAATAATGAATGAATTCTACCTTATCGCTACTGTTGGCAATTTCCAATTCTTGATATTTAGGTTTAGATTTTGCTTTAAAGTCGCTTTCGCCGAAATATTCAGTATGGCTATCTATAACACAGGTTTCAAACGCTGTTACCCCAATTTCTTTTATTTCCTGAATGTATTTCGGAAATTCTGCTCCCGATTTTACTTTGCTGTGAGCAAGTTCAATTTGTTCTATTGTAAACATTGTGTTTTTATAATTTTATTATTACTTGTCTGTTTATAGGAGCCCGGCGGTTGGGCGGTTCGATAGCTTGATCTTCAAATAATTATATTGGCCTTTTTCTTAAAATCCCATCGCTTTTTTTATTACCGTCATTTCTTCCTCTGAAGTCAGCATTTTTAATAATTCAAATGCAACATATGGAGCTGTCTCAGGACAATAAGAGGTAATGATATTATCATCAATTACAATTGGCTCATTCACAACATTCACGCCAAATTCTTTCAGTTTCTTTTGCCAATATCCATTTTTTAAGTGGTAAGTAGTTGCTTTCCGATCCTTAAGAACGCCACTTTTTCCTAAGGGCATTGCCCCGGAACAAATTGCCGCAATGATTTTACCTTTTGTATTAAATTCCGCAATTAATTTTAAAAATCTTTCGTCATATGCTTCTTCATAAAAACCAAATTCCCCAAATCCACCAGGCATTGCCAGGGCGTCATAATCGTCAACGTTTATTTCTGCAATGGTTTTATCTACTATTACAGGTATATTAAACGTGCTTATCACTTTATCGGTAAAACCACATGTATCGACAGACAAATTATGTCCATAATCATTTCTGGCCCAACCAAGAACATCGATAAAAGCACTAAATTCCATCGTTTCAAATCCTTTTGCCAGAAACACCAATACCTTTTTATTTTGCATACTTTTAAAAAATGTCAATTTGCTTAAATTCCAATTGGTTTTGCGATTCTCGCGTTACAACCAAAGGTAATTGTCGAAGTATTGATCACTTTGAAATGTGAAAGAGAAGCGTTTTAAAGGAACTAAATCTACCACTTTATGATAAATTATTCCATCCAAATCACCACGTGCTTTTTGATGTTGCTCATTTTTAAATCCTACCGTTGGTTTAAAATCATTAATTTCCGGCACCCATTTTCTAATTAACTCAAGGTTTGTGAGCATTCCCATATTTTTTCTGGTGTGTATGGGTATTGCCATTGTATTTTTATATCTCGTTTCATTATCTATTTTTTATAAATTAAATATTTTGTCGTATTTTATTGTTTGTCTATAAATCCTTTTGCTATTATGTCCACTAAATTATGATAATTAGTCCAAGAATTGTATACTATCAGTGCCCATTTATATATTAAATCCTTGCATTCAGATTCAGTCTTAGCATTATTTAAAATATCAATAGTAGTTATTGACCCTCTTTCTGTTGATTTTGGCGGAATCAGAAACTCATTATTTTTATCATTTTTATATACATTTAGATACTTACTCAGAAGAGGAGATTTATTATAATCCCATTTATAATCAAGTTTTAAAATCAAATGCAATCTTGTAAGATGAAAATGATTATTCCATCTTCCATGAATCTCGGGATGTTGCAATGCATGTGAATCAACGCATAAGAATCTTGAAATATAATTCTCAGTTTTAGAAAAATCAAGTAATTCAAATCCTATACTATAAAGTGAAACACATTCATAGATCCCTCTAGTTGTATCAGCCCCACATAACTGACATTTCCCAGAATGACTTAGGGTAATACCATTCTTTTTAGCTTGGTCAATAAAATCTTGCATATAATAATCTGTTTTTCTTATCAATCATGCTGCTCGTAGCGGTTTATTTGCCTTGCACCTAACGCACTAGCGTTTATTTTCCGTTTCCCAAAAGTATAATGATCAAAAGCAGTTAACAGGCTGAATTTTAATCTGAAAAGGTGATTAGGGGAAATGGCAAATAAAACTGAGTTGGCAAATTGATGTCGCCGTAAGACCTTTTTGCACCAAACACCCACAGGGTATTCTCAAACAAATATTAGCCAGATGATGTGGCTTTTATCCTCTATAATCCTCCTCTTTAAATCTGCAAAAAAGCAAAAAACTTCGATAATTGCATATTCCGATACCAACAGGAATGTTCCCCGAAACGGGATAGACTGTTCAACCAGGATTCCGCATGTGCGGGATTGGGTCTTGAGGACCACATGAAATCCTATTTTTTAGCAGACGTTATGAGGCATATGAGCGTCAATTTATTTTGAAATTATAATTTAAACTAAAACAAATCAGTTTTTGTCAATTTTAACTTGTGGTTTATAATTGAGATAATCAATCAGGGCGCTCTCATAATAACTACCACCCGATCCCCCGGTATCTTTGTGTTTTAAAATATACTCTATTATTTTCATTCTGATTGGCTCTGCATCTTTGAAATTCTCTTTTGTCCAGAATCGGTCTGATTTATCAAAAAAACCAATCCGGCCCAAAAAGGATACTCCATAATAAACACTTTCCTCTAGTGATCCATCAGCTATATGTGGTTTGAAGGAGCCATCAGGTTGAAGGGACTGGCTAAGACACCATGAAAGCATTTTCTGAATTTCGAATGAGATAGCTCTTTTCTGATCCTTGCTGGCAAAAGGCCAACCAGCCTTAAATAGTGCAACTACATCCATATTATTGTGGTTCCAGTACTCTCCGTTCCAAAGCCAGCCCACGGGATAATTTAACTCTTTCACAGCCAGAGTTGTCGAGACTACTTTCTGCAGGTCAGGAACATTCCCTTTGAGATATGTCACAATATGAAAAGTTGCGCTAAGATCATCAACAAATTGTATTTTTCCATCACGCACATAGCTTTCGCCCCACCAACCGGTCTCGGAATTGCGAAAACGATTAAAAATCAGATCTTTTAATGCGTCTTTAAGCATTGGATCCCATTTGTAACCAACTGGCCTATCCCTTAAGATCAAACGCATCAGGTTTGACATGGATAAGTTGAATTCCAGTAGGTTATCCTTTCCGGTTTTTGGAATATCTGAGACCGATACCGACATCAGATAGTTAGTCAGTTTTTCTGGAGAATTAACTTGATCAAGAAAATGTGATTGAAATTTCAAAGGGGTATGTTTGTTTTCTTCTTTTCCTATCTCATCACTAAATTCATTAAGTTTACAAAACCACTCACTAAAACATTTTCCCCAATTTCCTTCCAGTGAATCCTGTTTTTGTCCAAAGCACTCTCTCACAGGATTCAAAAGGCTATCGTCCAGATCTTCAAACCTTTTGTCAATAAATTTGAAATCAGCTGTTTGGGTTAACGAAGCTCCGATTTCCCATAGTATTTGACGAGAGCAGGTAGTTACATATCCAGAAGTTTCCTTTTCTCTAATCTTTGTTTGTAGTTTCCTAACCCTCGCGATTCTTTCAGATTTCATTTTAACAAAATCAGGATTGTACAGTATGTACTCCTGCTGTTTTTTGATATTGTGATTTATGTCACTCTCTGATGGCTGTTGCGATTGTGACGAAAGAGTAGAGCACAGAATCAGAGAAAGGGTAATCAGTAATCTCAGTGAAAAATATTTTAAAAAGGGTGGCATCGAAAATTATAATATGAATTGAAATGTCAAGTTAAACAAATTTTCTTCAACAATTCTTGTTTCAACATTTCCGATTTTCTTTGTTTCATTAAGAACTGTGATAACGAGTGTTGTTGTGTCTTTACCTTCAATGCCTTGTAAGGTTTGCTGATATCCAACTTCGAGGATGAAATAACTGTTCCGCCCTGTGGTTGAAAAGATGCAACTATCTTGCATAAGTGATTCTGTGAAGTTCTTGCCAAAGGCTTTTGTTTGACCAGAAGCATTAATAATCGCTGATGAAATTATCAAGCTCGATAAAATTACTTTTTTCAAGTTAAATGGATTGTTAGATTATTTACTGAAATTTATTATTGTTTATCGTCCTTAAAAAGCTACGGTCTTCTCTGTCATGTCATTAATTACCAGCAGGCCATTTTTATTTCTATTTACAAATTCTAAATATTAAAAGCTTCATTTATAATTTTAATTGCATTTCTAACGCCATTCTCTGCTTTAAGTTTATCACCCAATTCTTTTGCATTTTCCTGATACTTATTCGAAGTTAATAATTGAGATATACTCTCCGCAAGATTGTTTATGGAAAGGGATGCCCGTTTTAAAGTTTGACTTGCAACCCCGAGCCTTTCCAACTCAGCTCCCCAGAAAAACTGATCAGACATATGTGCGACAATAACAGAAGGCTTTCCGGATAAAAGAGCTGATTGAGTTGTACCTGCTCCACCATGATGAATAATTGCAAGGCATTTGGGAAATACATTAACGTATGGTGAACGGCTTACAATAAATATTTCTGAGGTATTACTAAATTCAGAATAATTATCAATTGGGACTTGTAAAATACCTCTGAGATTAAGTTTTTTTATCGCACCTATCCAAATATCTAAAGTTTCTTTTATTTGTTGATATGTGAGCGGGGTCATCATACTTCCAAATGTTGCATAAATTGGGGCAGAGCCCGAGTCTATAAACTCTTCCAATCCTTTAGGTAATTCCTCTACGATAGAGGTTGACTCAGGGTTGAGAAATCCACATACCTGATTATTCGAGGCCCAATCAGGAGGACGTTGGCAAATAATAGGACTTACAGCTATTAAGTTTAATCTTTTGGATGCCCATGTTTGTGACATTACATCTTTATGAATGGAAAGACCTTCCCTTTTTCTTAGAGAATTAACTCTTGGCAAGAATATTCTATTTATCATAAATCTAACTAGTTTCCACCCTAAAGAATAACTCCATTTACCTAAATTCGGAATGCCGGGTGGACAAATATATGCAGAAGGAAGACAGTTATGAACAATATTTATTGTTACCATTGGAATACCAGCTTTTTCTGCTGCTATCTGGAGAGGAAAAACAAAAAAATGTCCCATTACCAGTTCATTAATTTTGCATAATTCTTTAGAAGCATTGTACATATCCTCCATGACAGGATCAAAACCATATTTCAGAACCAATTCTGCTTGTTTGATTGGATTAACGGCAAGAATAATAGATTGCCAAATTTTAGCAAGCTCATCATGAGTATATGTATCTGGCGCAATAAGTAAGTTAATATCAAAACCATATTTCTTCGCTAATTCATGATAGTTTCTTGGCTTATCTGTTGAAATCGCCAAAGTAACTTTATGACCAGAACGCACTAATCCATCTGCCAAAGCAATAAATGGACGTACATCACCTTCACTACCCCAAGTTTGAATACCAATTTTCATTTTTTTATCTTTTATCCTTTCAACTAATTCATTTTGATCAGGTTTTATTTTTCCAGAATTGCAGGTAATGTAAAATTGTCCTCTTGTCCACCGTCTCTCTCTTTTTTCAAATTGCCGCTAACGAATAGCATTTTATTTAACGCTTCCCCAAATGTAGGCTGAATAAAGATCAAAAGCAATTAATGGACTGAATTTTAATTTGAAATGGAGAAGGGAAATAATACTGAGTTGGCAAAGTGGAGTTGCTTTCAGACATTTTTGCACCAAACACCAACCAATAATCCTCAACAAATATGTTCAGATGACGTAGCTTTTACTCTCTGATAATCAACTACTTCAAATTCTCTAAAAAGCAAAAACCTTCGACAAATGTATCGTGCGATACCATCCGGGATGTTCCCGAAAACTGGATTGATCGTTCAACTGGGATCCCGCACAAATGCGGGATTGGGTCTTGAGGACCACATGAAGTCCTATTTATTATCGGTTCGTAGTTTTTCAGTCAGTTTGTTAGCCGTACAGTCTTGCTTAATGTGTTTGCTAATAATATTTGTCAATGCCACCAAATCCTGAAATAAGTTTGTTGTCTCGTGTTTTTTGAATAAAATGAGTCAACCGTTTAGAAAATTCTTCTGGCCGTTTTCTTGCACTATCAATGTATGCAATACGTATCCGTTTGTATGGCTCTGAAAATCTCAAATAGTTATTCCATACTGTTTTGTCCTTTTTAAATTCATCTAAAATGTCGATAGGAATAACATACTCTTTGGAAACAATTTCTTGAACTGTTTTAAGAAATGAATGATGAATTAGATTGTTTTCAGCTAACCATTTCAGTCGTTCTTTATTGGGTTGTGAATAACTGCTCTTGATTTTTCGGGGAGTAAATCGCTGAATTGTATGGTCTTTGTCAAGCGTAATATTTGTGCTGTCTATCCAGCCAAAACACAGGGCTTCTTCAACTGCATCATTGTATTGAATGCGTTGTTTACCAGTAGATTTTTTAGCATAAACCAGCCAAACTTCGTCCTCAATGTTGAAATTCTGTTCAAGCCAATTTCTCCATTCAGCTCTTGTTTTTATATTAAGTGTCTTGTCAGTTGTCAATTTATTTCATTTATAAAAACATTCAAAATTTCGCTCAATTCTTTCGGTTCGTCAGGTGTCGTTTTTACAATGACGCAAAACCCTTGTTGGTGGTTCGATGTTTATTTGTCATTCGATTGACCCTTTGAATGTTGCACAAATAGCCATTGCGTGTCCGTGTCCTAATTAAAATTCTTCTTTGAGCCAATTAGTTATTCAGTTGTTTTTTTTTGATTTAGTTTATTGTCAATGATAAAACCCTTCTTTTCCTCCAATTGTTTAAGTCAGCAAATGTCTTTCCTGTCTTCGCTTTGATATTGTCAATATATGCTTGAAACAAGCATAATATTTAATTTTTGCTGTCGTTTAATTTGTGATAGTAAATGTATGAAACTGCTAAAATTCCGAATACTACCAATGGAAAAAATGTTTGTCCATTTATTCCGTCAACTGCTCCGTGACTGATTGTCGCAAAAATAAAGTCAAACGCAAAACCCGCATAAGCCCATTCCTTTACTCGTTTAGGAACTTGTGGAATAATTAATGCCAATACTCC
>CAIYPA010000495.1 GCA_903927965.1 uncultured Bacteroidia bacterium
AATGCATATATCGTTAGCAAACAGGTAAATAGCTGGGAGTATGGTTATAATGGTTGGTACAGCTATCTTTTGCTTCAGCCAGGATCGGACCTAAAACGGATTGAATCGGAAATAGCCCAAATTGGGGTCGATTACACAAAAAGGATCACCCAAAACAATGGGAAAGCGGAGTTCCATCTGCAACCCATTCAGAGTATCCACCTGACTTCCCACCTCGACAATGAGATAAAGGCGAATGGCGACCACAATTCGGTAATGGCCCTGGTTTTTATTGCCCTGGTTATTCTTATCATTGCATGGATCAACTTTGTGAACCTGACGCTAATCAGGGCGGTTGAACATGCCAAATCGATCGGAGTAAGGAAAATGGCTGGGGCAATGAAAAAACATTTGGTTTTCCAATTTCTGAATGAGGCTGTCATTACCAATCTGATCAGTGTTTTGATTGCACTTGGTTTGGTCTTTCTCCTGAAAAACTGGTTTTCTTCTGTCAGCGATTTGCCAATCATCCAGTCGATTGGCTGGAATTATACCCTTGTCCTGACAGCCATCATCGTTGCAGGGATCTTAATTTCAGGCCTTTATCCGGCACTTTACCTCGCCTCCTTTAAGGCTGTTGATTTGTTTAAAGGCATTCATACCACCGGTGCCAATTCGCTTGATTTACGGAAGTTCCTCGTTGTGGCCCAATTTGCGGCCTCCATCTTCCTGATAGCTGGGGTTATCACAGTTTTCAAGCAAATCAGTTACATGAAATCCCGCGATCTGGGTGTAAATATCGAGCGGACACTGGTCACATTTTCGCCTCCCACCCAGATTGGCAGGCCTCAGAGAATGAGCAAGTTGAATGCTTACAAAGAATTGGTTAAGCAAACACCTGGTGTCGAATCGGTTGCGACTTCATCGATCCTGTCGGGAAAGGAGATTATGTGGAAAAAACAGGATGTCAGGAAAGTTACCGACCAACCCAATACAACAAATGTATATAACTATGCCTATATCGATTATGATTTTATAAATACCTTTAATCTTCAGGTGATTGCAGGACAAGGGTTTTCGAAGGAAGAAAATGAAAGCAACAATACGATGATTGTCAACGAATCAGCTTTGAAGTTGTTGGGATATAAGGATCCTTTGGCAGCGATCAACTCCTTTGTTATGATTTCGAACAAAGAATTTAAACTCATTGGTGTCCTGAAAGACTATCATCACGAATCGTTAAAAAAGGAGATCAAACCGATCATTTTCTTTTTTGGCTATCGGTGGATGTCGGATATTGGGTATTATTCGATCAAGGTCAACTCCGCCGATTTAAGAAATACGATCAGCCAGATTGAAAAATTCTGGAATCAGACCTATCCTGAAGATCATTTCCAGTATTTCTTCCTCGATGATGAATTTAACGCGCAATACAAAGCCGATCAGGCATTTGGAAGGGTATTCACATTATTTGCCTTTCTGGCGATTTTTATTGCAGCCATCGGACTGTTCGGACTTGCAGTCTATTCTGCCAATCAACGGACGAAAGAAATCGGCGTCCGTAAAGTAAATGGTGCCAGAAATATTGAAATTATGGTAATGCTGAACCGCAATTTCGTAAAATGGGTCATGGTTGCTTTTGTTGTGGCCACTCCGGTTGCCTGGTTTATATTGAGCAAGTGGCTCGAAAATTTTGCCTACCAAACATCTTTAAGCTGGTGGATATTTGCTTCAGCAGGATTGCTTGCTTTATTAATTGCCTTGATCACTGTGAGTTGGCAAAGTTGGAAAGCTGCGACAAGAAATCCGGTGGAAGCACTACGGTATGAATAGGTGTCTGAATCAGGATTTGCAGAATGGAAGGATGAACAGAATGTTAATAATGAAAATAGATATTCTAAACTGAATCATCATGATTCAGACTATTATTAAAAGTACAAAATATGATTAAAACTTTTACCTCTCTTGCCAAAAGCTGGAAACGAAACAAGGGTTTTCTGACCATCAACATCACCGGTTTGGCCATCGGACTAACCGTCTCCATTTTGCTTTTGCTATATGTCATGAATGAGTGGAGTTTCGACCGGCATTTTCAGAAGAAGGAGCGGATTCTCCAGCTCAATTCTGTCTGGACATTGGAGGGGCGCAAAGAGATCAATCCGATCTGTACCAGAAAGGCTTATACGGAACTTCCACAAAATGTCCCCGGAATTGAAAAGGCTGTCCAGATTTATCGCGGCTGGCAGGTTGAAATAGTCCGTAAACCTGAACATTTCCAGAATCTGAACCTGCTTTATACAGATCCTGAATTCTTCGATATCTTCGAAATGACTTTTGTTTATGGAAATCCTACCATTGCTTTGATCAATCCATTTTCGGTTGTCCTTACAAGGGCAAAAGCTGAAATGATTTTTGGTCAAGCGAACCCTGTCGGACAGACGTTTACAATCGATGGCGAGTTGTACACAGTTTCTGGAGTGGTTGAACCGTTTCCTTCAAATACGCACCTCCATTTTGATGTGCTGGCTTCAATGAAATCGATCCCTTTCCTTGAAAAGGTAGGTAGTCTTGAATTTTTCACTTATTACCTGATCAAGCCTAATGTTTCAATTGACCAAGTCAGTCAGTCAATCAGGAAAGAGTACCGGTCCATGCTGGCAAAAGCATTTGTCGACTTCGGGTCCGATTTTGATGCAATTACGATACCGTTGATCCGAATCCACCTTTTTTCGCAAGCCAGTTATGGATTGGGTGTTCAGGGAAGTTTACAAACCTTGTTCATGCTTGTTGGGCTTGCACTGTTGATCCTGCTTCTGGCAGTGACCAATTTTGTGAACCTGTTTGTTGTACAAGGGAGCAGCCGGTCAACAGAAATAGGGATCCGAAAAACCAACGGGGCTGGAATCAATGAAATATCCAGTCAGTTTTTTATGGAAGCTTCCGTCGTGGTCATAATTTCGTTTATCATTGGAATTGCAGCGGCATATACTTTAATCCCTTCGTTTTCATCGCTGATCAAAATCAATCTGGAGCCAACCCTTTTTTATGATCCTATGTTTATTTGCGCAACGGTTATATTGATGATTTTCACCATCCTGCTCTCCGCCAGTTATCCTGCCTTTTACCTGAGCCGCTTTAAGACCATCGAAATCCTAAAAAAATCGGTTTCAAATCCGTCAAAAAAGAATTTTACCGGGTCAATTGTCGTCTTCCAGTCGGTTATAACGATTGTCCTGATTGCGGTTTTATTGATCGTCAATAGACAATCGGGATACCTTCAAAGTATTCCTGCCGGATTTAATCCTAACAATGTCATGGTAATTTTTCAAGCCAATAATCAGGTAACCAAGCACTATGATGCTTTAAAACAGAGCCTTGAGAAAATACCCGGAGTCGAAATGGTCAGTTCATCACAACATGTGGTTGGCGGAGGTACGAGCGGACAAGGTATTTACCGTTTTGGAGGGGCTTCCAAGAACTTTCAATCGATCAACGAATATCGGGTACTTCCAGGGCTGTGCGAACTGATGCA
>CAIYPA010000496.1 GCA_903927965.1 uncultured Bacteroidia bacterium
AGCCTCGACAAGTTAAAGAAGTATGCCGAGATTGCCCAGGATAAGATCGAAGGGGTCAAAGAGATCACACGTGTTGATATTGTCGGGGCATTGGAACGCGAAATCCAGATCGATGCCGATATTTTCAAGATGCAGGCTGCTAAAGTGACCTTCAGCAACATTGAGCAAGCAGTTGCCGGTGAAAACCTTACAATTTCGGGTGGTACCATTATCAACAACGGCACGAAAAATACGGTCCGTTTGAAAGGCCAGTTTCAGAATGTTGAAACCATTCGGAATATTGTTGTCCATTCATCAAGTGGCGCTTACATCAAATTGACCGATATTGCAGATGTCAGGGACGATTTCAAGGAACAGGAGAGTTTTGCCCGCCTCAATGGCGAAAATGTAATCACACTGAATGTGATCAAAAAGAGTGGTGCCAACCTTCTGGATGCTTCCGACCAGATCAAGGATATTGTTGACAATCAATTGAAAGGCAGGGATTTCCCTTCTGACCTTACATTGACCCTCACAGGCGATCAAAGCCGGTTTACACGGAACACATTGGAGGAGCTCAACAATACCATTATCATCGGTTTTATCCTTGTGACCATCGTGTTGATGTTCTTCATGGGTTTCACAAACTCTTTCTTTGTTGGATTATCGGTACCGCTATCTATGGCTGTTGCCTATCTTGTGCTTCCCGGTATCGGTTTCACGATGAACATGATCGTGATGTTCGGGTTTATCTTTGCTCTGGGGATTGTGGTGGATGATGCCATTGTCGTGATCGAAAATACACACCGAATCCATAAAACTCACCCTGATATAAAAGTAGCGGCGAAAATGGCGGCGGGGGAGGTCTTCATGCCCATCTTATCGGGAACGTTGACCACATTGGCACCCTTTTTCCCGTTGGCATTCTGGCCAGGGATTGTAGGACAGTTTATGCATTATCTTCCTGTAACACTGATAATTACGCTTTTTGCATCCTTGTTTGTGGCTTATATCTTTAATCCGGTTTTTGCCGTTTCGTTTATGCAGCATGAATACGATGCAGAAGGAGACCTTAAGAAAGAATGGAAACAAACCCGGAAATTCCTGATTGTGGTTTTTGGAATTTCGCTCTTGTTCTATGTGTTCCAGATGTTCGGGATTGCCAACTTCCTCGTAATGGTCGATTTACTGGTTATCCTTTATCACTATGCACTGCGCAAATGGATTGCCTCCTTCCAGGAAACACTGTGGCCCAGTTTAATGGACCTGTATGAAAGGACGCTACGTTACTTGTTGAGAAAGAATAGGGCAGCATGGATGTTGCTTTGGATGACCATCCTGTTCTTTTTTACTATTTTTCTGACAGGAGTTGTGAAACCAACGGTACTGTTTTTTCCAAACAGCGACCCGAACAATGTTTACGTTTATATCAAAATGCCAGGCGGGACCGACCAGTTGGTGACCGATAGCGTCACAAGAATTGCAGAAAAGCTTGTTTATAAGGTTATTGGGAAAAATAATCCCGATGTCGAATCGATCATATCCAATGTGACCATCGGAGCTGAAGAACAAGGTTTTACATCAACCGGTAAACCTTTTAACAAAGGGAAGATTTCCGTCAACTTTGTTGAGCATAAGTTAAGGACAACCGGCATTTCGACAACCAAATACATGGAAATGCTCAGGGATGGCGTGAAGGATATTCCGGGTGCCCAGGTAACGGTCGATAAAAGCAAGATGGGTCCACCAACCGGTAAGCCGATCAATATTGAAGTAACCAGCGAAAACCTCGATTACCTTGTTTCAGATGCGTATGCTTTTAAAGGATATCTCGATTCATTGAGGATTCCTGGCATCGATGAACTGAAAACGGACTTTGAGATGAACTCTCCCGAAATCGTAATTGAGATCGACCGTGACCGTGCTATGCGCGAAGGGCTTTCGACAGGTCAAATCGGAATGGAAATACGTACTGCACTTTTCGGGAAAGAGATTTCCAAATTCAAACAGGACGAAGACGAATACCCGATTACGCTTCGGTATAAAAAAGTGACCCGCGACAATATCAATTCGCTTGTCAACCTTTTGATCACATACCGCGATATGAACAGTGGACAACTTAGAAGTGTCCCATTGTCAACGGTTGCGCGGATCGATTATTCGACTACCTATGCAGGGATCAAGCGATTGGATCAAAAACGGGTCATCACCGTTTACTCAAATGTGGTTTCTGGTTATTCGGCAAACGATATCGTTCCGAAAATCAAGCAATTGGCTACAAATTTCAACAAGCATGAAGGCACAGAGATCAAACTGACCGGCGAGCAGGACGACCAGGCCGAAACAATGACCTTCCTGATCAAGGCAATGGTCATTGCACTTGGGATCATCTTCTTTATCCTGATTACCCAGTTTGGATCGATCAGCAAGACGATCATCATTCTTAGCGAAGTCATATTCAGTGTAATAGGCGTTTTACTGGGTGTGATTATTTTTAAAATGGACCTCGTGATCATGATGACCGGGCTTGGGATTGTTGCCCTGGGCGGTATCGTAGTCCGAAACGGTATATTAATAGTCGAGTTCTCTGATGTCATGAAACAGCGCGGCCTGAAAACCCGTGAAGCCATTGTTCTTGCCGGTCGGACCCGTATCACACCGGTTGTTTTAACAGCAACCGCCACAATGCTGGGGCTTGTTCCATTGGCAGTAGGGATGAACATCAACTTTGTGACCATGTTCACACAGCTGAACCCTCACATTTACTTTGGTGGCGACAACGTCGCTTTCTGGGGGCCACTGGCTTGGACCATTATTTTCGGCCTCAGCTTTGCCACCTTCCTGACACTGGTTTTTGTGCCAGCATTGTATTACCTTGATTATGTGATCAAACTGAAATTCAAAAAGAGGAAAAACCTCCGCAGGATCAAAGAGTTAAATCAAAAATAAATTCCAAAGGCGGGGCACGAAAGTGTCCCGCTTTTTTATTAAGAAAAAATGTAAATTTACGTTCAGAAAAAAAACGTAAAAATATGTTTCAGAAAGATTATATATTGCGGATGATCGAAATGATTGGTGATTTGATTGCCATGATCATCGGCCTATTGAAGAAAGGCGATCCCGACCAGGCAGAAAAGATCCTTGAACGCAGCTATTATGAGTTTCTCCGGCGTGATGCCTCTTTTTTCCAACTGATACCCAAAGATCAGTTAACCAATCAGTTGCTAAGTGACCACAACTATACGAATGGCCATCTGGCAGTCCTGGCCGAATTGTTCTATGCAGAAGCGATGATCAATGAAGCCCAAAACAAACAGGAAAACAGTAAACAGTACTACGAAAAATCGCTGGTGTTGCTGGAGTTTCTTGAGCAGGAAGACAAGACCTGGTCGGCAAAACGCGAAGAACGGATGAACCTGATCAAGGAGAAAATATCAGTACTGTAATTTAATTGACTGAATAACATACAATTAAATTCAAAGGAAAATTTTGAGTTCCGATATGGGCCTTTATCGTTAAAAAAAACCCTCAAGGTCCAGTCGGCCTTGAGGGTTTGTGTTAATGGGTACGTTTGGTCCAAGTACCGCCGCC
>CAIYPA010000497.1 GCA_903927965.1 uncultured Bacteroidia bacterium
GGGGGCACTTATATGTGTCTGCAAGAATACGATAAAGCGCTTGGATACCTTGGAAAATGTGTGGAATTAACAAAACAATTAACTGGAGAAAAAAGTGTTTCGGTTGCCGATTCGTATAGCACCATTGGAAGTGTCTATGGAAACCAAAATCAATACGACAAAGCATTGGAATACCATCGTAAAAGCCTGGATATCAATAAAGCCCTTTTTGGAGAAAAAAACACAAAAGTTTCATTAGATTACTATAATATAGCTTTTTTATATCAAAATAAAGGCGAATACGATACAGCTATCCAATACTTTAGCAAAAGTTTAGGAATGGACAGTGAACTTCTCGGCCCGAAGCATCCCTATATCGCATGGACTTACAACAGCATTGGAGAAGTATATTCTATTAATAAAGAGTATGAAATAGCATTAAAGTATTATCACTTAGGAGTCTGTGCAAGTTTGAGGAATTACAACGACACGACAAATATTTTTGCAGTTCCTATTATGCACAATTATTTGGAATATCTTGAATTATTAAATAATCTGAAAGGTAAAGCCCAATGTTTGGTGGGGCTTAACAAGTTTGAAATTGCCTTTCGTTGTTGCCAGGCAGCAGACACGTTAATTTTGCAAACCAGAAAAAGTATGACCAAACAATCTGATAAAATAGCTTTAGGTGTTCAGGCAAGTCAAATTTATGAAGAGGCAATCCTTATAAGCGAAACCCTAAAAGCAGGGAGCCCGAAATTATGGGATAAGAAAAAGTATGCAGATTTGAGTTTTTATTTTTCGGAAAAAAACAAATCATCGGTGTTGCTGGAAGCCCTGTCCGGACAGGAAGCGCAGAAATTTGCAGGGATACCTGAGGACCTGTTACAATCAGAACATCAATTAACCACAGATATTGCCTCTCTTACAGAACAATTGGCAAAACTCGAAAGTGCGGACAGTTTGAAAATTAGTGCTTTGCAAAAAAAACTTTTTGACAGCAACCGAAGTTACGACAGCCTGATTGTTGTTTTTGAGAAAAAATACCCCAAATACCACGATTTAAAATACAACGTCAATACAGCCTCGGTAAAGGATATCCAGAATCTGATCGACAAAAAAACGGCAATGCTCTCCTATTTTGTGGGCGACAGTACGGTCACCATTTATACAATTGCTAAAAATTCGTTCAACATTCAAAGTATTAAAAAACCCGAAGACTTGGGTGAAACAGTCGAATTCTTCCGGAATAGCCTGACCAATCAAAACAAAAAATCGGATAAAGCGTACCGGAAATATGGAACCAGCCTTTATGAAATGTTGGTTCCCAAGAATTTGGACAAGAATATCGGAAACCTGGTTATCGTCCCCGACGGTGTATTGGCCACTATCCCTTTTGAAACCCTCCTGACAACCAAAGTTGCCGATACGACACAATTCCAAAACTTGCCCTATCTCGTTAGGAAGTACAGCATCAGTTATTGCAGCTCTGCGACTTTGTTTAAAGAAACCTTCTCACAATCGAAAGGAAGCCCAAAAGAAATCAGGCCATTGAACGACTGGATCGCCTATGCGCCCGTGTTTGACGATGAAAATTCGCAAGGCACCTCACTTGCCTCAAGGGCCTTGATCAGGGAATTACACAAGCTCAACAAAGACAGCACATTAACGCGCGGCTTGATGATGGGAACTGGTGAATCGGTCCCATCGTTGCCTGGATCTGAAAATGAGGTCAAAAACATTTTTAACGAATTCGACAAATTGAATTTGAAAACAACGGTTGAATTGAAGGGGAATGCCTCCGAAAGAAGCATCAAGTCTGGAGAGCTGGAGAACTACAAATACATCCATCTGGCCACGCATGGTTTTGTAAACAGCGAGAAACCCGAACTTTCAGGCCTCCTGCTAGCCCAGGTTGCCGATTCGACCAACGAACAGAACGACGGCATTTTGTACAGCGGTGAGATTTTCAATTTGAAACTCAATGCCGACCTTGTCGTCCTCTCGGCCTGTGAAACATGGTTGGGCAAAATCAAAAAGGGGGAGGGGATCATCGGCCTTACCCGGGCTTTGTTGTATGCCGGGGCAAAAAACCTCATGGTTTCACTTTGGCAGGTTTCTGACCAGTCCACCTCCGATCTGATGATCAGCTTTTACAAGAACCTGCTCAACGAAAAATCTTCAACGCTGTCAAATTCGGTCAGGTTTGCCCCGTTGCTCCAACAAGCGAAGTTGAAAATGATCAGTGAGGTGAAGTTTGCCCATCCGTTTTACTGGAGCCCGTTTATTCTGATCGGGCAATAAAATAAATCTTAATTTCTGTATTATATTTGTTAAACATTTAAAATTAATCGACATGAAAGCAAAAATTTTCGTTATCTTAATCTTTCTTTTGGGTAGTTCAGATGTATTTGCCGTAGCTGCACCAGTTTGTTATGCAGCAAACATTAATGAAGGCAACTATGCTGGTCAGCCAAGTAGGACCTTCAGCAAAAAAAATTCCGACAAACGTACTGTGAACATAAATTTTAAAGCGGAGTTGTTCGCAATAACAAAACATTCATCCGCCTTAACAGAAAATGTCCCCTATTATAGGGTAGATTTTTCCGGAAACATTGATACTGCTCCGGGGGGTAACAAATTCTGGGACCTGGTGAGTAATGCGGAGATCATTGACGAGATTGACAACGGGATAGGAGTAGATGTACAAACTGCTTCCGCATTTAAGGGATACAATTATTACAAGCCTGTATTTTTATCTGTTCTGGGACAAAATGTTTCAGCATCGGAATTTTACTACCTCGATGAAGGTAAGTTATATGCCAAAGGGATGTCGATAGCAGCACAGTCAGTCACAAATTCAGGTACTACAATTACTCTCCCCGCCCAGGAGGTCCTTTACATCCCTTCAAAATTGGCCTGTAATTTCCCGCTAACCTACGATGGGACTACACATGCAAACCCTCCGTACAACCAAACCATTATTGCCAGTGTAACAGGGGCATCCGCTATTGGGATTCCCGATGGAACCCCGGTAAGCTATTCGGTAACCTTTAACGACAGCTATAAAGTATTGGCTTGGGGAGGTTTGCAATTGATTGACAACGAAAAGCCCATAAACGCCCTATTGGTTCAGTCAGAATCCAAAACTGTGGGTACAGTTTACATCAATGGCGTTAAAGCGTCCCAAGAGGTTTTGTCACCATTGAAATTGATTCAGGATGCCCCGGAAACGTTTACAACTTATTCGTTTAGGGACATTGCCTATCCCGACAATGTAGCGGAGTTTGGTTTGGACGGGAATAAGGTGACCTATCTGACTTCTATAAAAACAGTCAAATAGCTGCATTCTCAAATTAGGGGCAGTCACGAAGGAGAAATCTTCTGAATGTCCCCAATTGGAAAAAATATTGGTTGCCTTCAGCCCCTATGTCGGTAAGATAACTTACAATTTATTAGATATGAAGATATTAAATTCTTTTCTCTTAGGCTCTGTCCTGATTATTTCATACGTAAACACTAATGGGCAAACTTATGCGGACACCATTCAGGCATATAAATTCGATGAGCTTTCCGAAAAATACTCCAATGAAGGTTCCCTCGATAGTTCAACAATTTATTTACGGAAAGCAGCCAAAATATTTAAATCTTTAGCTGAGTCTCAACAAGACACATTGATGTGGTGTGAGTATTTATGGTGTTTAGACAATATTGCGACTAATCTAACGGATGGATGCAGGTTTAACGACTCAAAAAATACATTGGATACTGCTTTAACCATTTCTTTAAAAGTATTCGGCGAGAACCATCAGCAAACGGCTTCAATCTATTATCACTTTGGGGATATGTATCATAATGATGATAAATATGATATATCTCTGGAATACTTATTTAAAGAATCGGAAATCTATAAGAAGATGATATCACCAGATAAAATATACATTGCAAACAATAATTATTTGATTGGAAGAGACTATTTATTCAAGGGTGAGCAAAAAAAAGCATTGGAGTTTACAAATAAATGTATTAATATCTACAAAGAAAAACCAGTTCAATTTAAACTCGATATGGCTCGTGCTTACAATCAGATGGCGTTTATTTTTTTGCAAAAATCGGAGTTTGACAAAGCGTTAGAATATTATCAGACTGTTTTGGCAATTTACATTGATACGTTAGGTGAAAAAAATCTTCGGGTAGCAACTGTGTACAATGATAGGGGAACTGCATATGGGTTATCATCTGAATATAACAAATCATTGGAGTCATTTCTAAAAAGCTTGGAAATAAGGAAAGATCTTGTAATTAAAGAAGATATTGATTTTGCAACTTCATATAACAATATCGGTATTGCTTATTTGGAGAAGAAAGAATATGATAAGGCATTGGAATATACACTGAAAAGCCTTAAAATTAAAACTGATCTCCTCGGAGAAAAACATGCTAAAGTTTGCAGCAGCTTAATGTCCCTGGGGGATATTTACATGGAAGAAAAGAAATATACAACGGCATTGGAGTATTATCAGAAAACTTTCGACATACTTTCTCAATTGTTTGGCAGGAAAAATCCTGGAGCAGTGCCTGCATACGATTGTTTAGCATTGGCTTA
The DNA here is from genome assembly GCA_903927965.1 of uncultured Bacteroidia bacterium. Classification (GTDB taxonomy): domain Bacteria; phylum Bacteroidota; class Bacteroidia; order Bacteroidales; family Prolixibacteraceae; genus JAAFHB01. Next base: position 4,586 of record CAIYPA010000497.1, read on the forward strand.
TAGTAGATTGTCAGACAATTCAAAAGCGCTCCTTTATTATCAAAAAGGGATTGCGTGCTTTTTCCCAAATTTTATCGACTCAATCCATCCCTATTCACTCCCCCCAATAAGATATGATAGTGGAATAATAGATGATAGTGGGTGGTATTCAATACTGTATCTCATACGAAATAAAGCGATTATCCTTTCCGATACAACTAGATCCTTAAAAGCAATTGGGACTTTAACAAATTTGGACAGACAGCAGGTTGCCATTCAACATTTTATGGCTTGTGATCAAATTATCGACATGGTCCGAAAGAATATGGGTAAACTGTCGGATAAAATGGCTTTGGGAATGGAGGCAAATTTTATTTATGAAGGGGCCGTTGGAGTATGCCTAAACCTTGCTGCCTCCGTACAACAGTCAGAGGCAGCAAAATATAATCAACTTGCATTCTACTATTCCGAAAAAGGAAAATCAGCCGTGCTTTTGGAAGCGCTTGCCGGACAGGAGGCACAGAAATTTGCAGGAATACCCGAACCATTATTGGAAGCCGAGCACAAACTGCAAACCGATATTGCCTTTTATACCAAAAAATTGGCAGGATCAGAAAACTTAGACAGTGTGAAAATTGGGACTTACCAGCAACAGCTTTTCAAATGCAACCGAAGTTACGACAGCCTGATCGTCGTTTTTGAAAAGAAATATCCCAAATACCACGAATTGAAATACAATGTCAACACAGCCTCAGTAAAAGATGTCCAACAGTTGATCGACAAGAAGACGGCCATGCTCTCCTATTTTGTCGGCGACAGTACGGTCACTACCTATACAATCACCAAAAATTCGTACAACGTTGTGAGCGCCAAAAAACCAGTTAACCTCGAAAAGTCGATAGCTTATTTTCGCAACAGCCTGACCCGGACCAATAAACAATCGGAGCTGGCGTATAAAAAATATGGCAACAACCTGTACGAAATGTTGTTCCCCAAGGTTATGGACAAAAATATCGATAACCTGATCATTGTCCCCGACGGTGTATTGGCCACCATCCCTTTCGAAGCGCTCCTGACATCAAAAGCAGCAGATACGACCATGTTTCAAAACCTGCCCTATCTCGTCAGGAAATACAGCATCAGTTATTGCAGCTCAGCTACCTTATTTAAAGAAACCTTCTCAAAAACGAAGGGTGACCCAAAAGAAATAAGGCCTTTGAACGACTGGATCGCCTATGCTCCTGTTTTTGACGATGAGAACCCCCAAGGGACATCATTAGCTTCAAGGGCTTTGATCAGCGAATTACGTAAAATAAACAAAGACAGCACGTTGACACGCGGGTTGATGATGGGGTCCGGCGAAGTTGTCCCACCATTGCCGGGTTCTGAAAAGGAAGTTAAAAATATCTTTGATGAATTCGACAAACTGAATCTGAAAACAACCGTTGAATTGAAAGGGAATGCCTCCGAAAGAAATATTAAATCGGGCGAACTGGAGAATTACAAATACATCCATCTGGCTACCCATGGTTTTGTGAACAGCGAGAAACCTGAGCTTTCGGGGATCCTTCTGGCACAGGTGCCCGATTCTACCAACGAACAAAACGACGGCATCTTGTACAGCGGCGAGATTTTCAACCTGAAACTCAATGCGGACCTTGTTGTCCTATCGGCCTGTGAAACCGGGTTGGGCCAGATCAAAAAGGGGGAAGGGATCATCGGCCTGACCCGTGCCTTGTTGTATGCAGGGGCCAAAAACCTGATGGTTTCGCTTTGGCAAGTTTCCGATCAGTCAACCTCCGATTTAATGATCAGCTTTTACAAGAACCTGCTCAACGAGAAATCTGCCCGGCTGTCAAATCCTGTCCGGTTTGCCCCATTGCTCCAACAGGCGAAGTTGAAAATGATTGGTGAAGCGAA
>CAIYPA010000498.1 GCA_903927965.1 uncultured Bacteroidia bacterium
CCCGGAACCGATTATGGAAATGGTTGCCGGCGCCGCGTTCGTGCCTGTGTTCGGCGTGACAGAGGTTATGACAGGAACAGGCATAACAACAAACTTTACCGCGCTCGTAGCAGCGGGCTTATGAGCTTGCAAAAGAACAATATGCAACCTTGGGGATCGATACCGACAAGGCCATTGCACGGATGAAAGATGTGAAAATCAGCCTTCATTGCTGGCAGACAGACGATGTGGGCGGTTTCGAAAAACCCGACTCAACATTGGGCGGTGGTGGTATCCAGTGTACCGGCAACTACCCCGGTAAATCAAGGTCGATTGCCGAAATGAAAACCGATTTGGAGAAAGCCATGTCATTATTACCTGGTAAACAGAGACTTAACCTTCATGCCATTTATGGTGATTTTGGAGGGGAATTGGTTGACCGAGACCAGATTGAAATCAAACATTTTCAGGGATGGATTGACTGGGCCAAAAATCAGGGGATTGGCCTTGACTTTAATGCCTCCTGTTTTTCGCACCCGAAATCGGACGATGGTTTTACCTTGTCGAGTAAGAATGAGGCGATCCGTCAATTCTGGGTTGAGCATGTAAAGCGGTGCCGCATCATTGCCGCAGAAATGGGAAAACAACTTGGGACACCATGTGTCCATAACATCTGGATTCCCGATGGTTCAAAAGATATGCCGGTTGACCGTCTTGGACACCGTGCCATTTTGAAAAAATCGCTGGACGAGATTTTTGCAGTCCCCTATTCAAAAGAATACATCAAAGATGCCATAGAGTGCAAATTGTTTGGGATCGGATCAGAGGCCATGGTGGTCGGTTCACATGAATTCTATCTCGGATATGCCCTGAAAAACAATACATTGCTATGCCTGGACAATGGCCATTTCCATCCAACGGAACAAGTTGCCGACAAAATTTCTTCCTGTCTGCTTTATATTGACGAATTGTTGTTACATGTAACTCGTGGGATAAGGTGGGACAGCGACCATGTGGTGACTTTTAACGATGAGATTATCCTGATCGCACAGGAGGTGATCCGTTGCAATGCCCTCGACCGTGTCAATGTGGGACTTGATTTCTTTGATGGGAGTCTGAACCGGATTGGTGCCTATGTTGTCGGAACAAGGGCAGCTCAGCAGGCTTTCCTGTTTGCTCTGCTCGAACCAACCGAACTCATCAAAAAATATGAAGAGGCAGGGAAGAACTTCGAGAGGTTGGCTTACCTCGAAAGCATGAAAACAATGTTGTTTGGTGCCGTTTACGATAAATATTGCCTCGACAGCAATGTACCGGTTGGTGTTGATTATATCGCTGAAATACAGAAATATGAAGAAGAAATTTTGTTGAAAAGATAAATTCCTTTGACAATCACCCAAATAAAAAGTCCGGTTTTCTTATAGAAGACCGGGCTTTTTGCTTTGAACGCTCTGCCAGATCCTCGGGCATGGGGCATAGAGCATGGGGCATAGAGCTTGGGGCATGGAGCTTGGGGCATGGAGCTTGGGGTATGGAAAGGAGAATGGAGACTGGAGAAAGGAGAGACCGGAAAAAGTCCACTACGAAAAGCTTTCTTCTGCCACCAAGACTCAAAGGCTCTAAGGCTTCACGAAGGATTTCGTGCGGATATTAAATTCTTTGTGAAACCTTAGGGTCTTAGCGACTTAGTGGCAATTTTTTTATCTTTTCGGAGTGGATTCAAGGTTAATTCCAAATATTCCGGTGCTCTGCACCTTTTAACATGTTATGAAATAGGCTACAAATATCATCGGTGCGCTGCACCTTTTTTCAGCCGACCTCCTCCAGTTGTAATGAGCAATCAGCTTGGGGCAAGGTAAAGGGAGTCTGGAGAACGAAGAGCATAAACCAATGCAGTGTGAAAATGGAGACGGGAGAAGGGGGAAGTGAAAAATAAACGTGGTTCATAACAATACACCGTAGGTGTTAAACTATTGTAGAATAACAGATTCAAAAATTGACAGAGGCGCAATCAGAAAGTAAATAAAAGATCTGACGTTCAATGCGCCGCAAAGCTAAAACCCGAATGCCAATCCTCAACCGCCAAAACAAAGAATGAAACCTGAAACAGTTGATCGAAACCATACAATAATTTAGTAACGAACAGACAATTAAAATTTAAAATGGATATCAGTTGTGGAATCCTAAACCAACTTTTAGCAGGGTCAAAGCTCCGTTAGGAGCGGAATATTGGTAGAAAGATTAGACAACCCAACAGGAGGCGCAATCACAATGGATATTGGGAGTGAGAATGATCCTGCGCCGCAAAGCAGAAACCCGAATAGTCAGTCATCAGCCACTAAACCAGAGAATGAATCCAGAGACCAAAACCATACAATAATTTAGTAACGAACAGACAATTAAAATTTTAAATGGATATCAGTTGTGGAATCCTAAACCAACTTTTTGCAGGGTCAAAGCTCCGTTAGGAGCGGAATATTGGTAGAAAGATTAGACAACACAACAGGTGGCGCAATCACTAAAGCTATTGGGAGCGAGAGTGATCCCTACGCCGCAAAGCTAAAACCTGAAAAGCAAGTAAACCAAAAGTAATAAGTTGAAATATGGTCATCTTTCAATCTTGCAGTTTGCCAGCCGCCAGTACCCAGCCTCCCCATGCCCAATGCTCCATGCCCCATGCCAATTGCCAATTGCCGTCCGCAGATATTAACTTTTCTTTAAATTTGTTTTAAATAAAAGAGGCTGTTTTATTGGTCAGTTTTTAATGACTATTTTTACCCCGCTTTTGAAAAACAGATAGTCTTATATTATTGAATAATAAAGGTATAGCAATGAATAAAAGTGCATTACAGATTGAACGTTCCAAGTATGCCCCCAAGATGCCAAAAGCGCTGGTAGGAGCAGTACAACTTGAAGAAGGCAAAGCGACAGATTCAGTTGCCGATCAACAGGAGATCAAGGAACTTTTCCCGAATACTTATGGGATGCCACTCGTTACTTTTGTTGAAGGTGGAGCGAACGAAACCGGCCCAACTTTTAATGTAGGTGTGATCCTTTCAGGTGGCCAGGCTCCTGGTGGGCACAACGTGATTGCCGGGTTATTCGACGGTTTGACCAAACTGAACCCAGCCAATAAATTATATGGTTTTTTGGGTGGCCCAAGCGGTCTTGTCGATCACAAATACATTGAGCTTACTTCTGAATTTATTGAAGATTACCGCAATACCGGTGGATTTGACATTATTGGTTCCGGTCGTACCAAACTGGAAGATTCCAAGCAGTACGATAAAGGTGCTGAAATCTGCAATCAGTTGGGGATTAAAGCACTAGTAATTATCGGTGGTGACGATTCAAATACAAATGCCTGTGTTCTGGCTGAATATTATGCCCAAAATAACAAAGGGGTCCAGGTAATTGGTTGTCCCAAAACCATTGACGGTGACCTGAAGAATGAGATGATCGAAGCTTCTTTCGGGTTTGATACTGCCTGTAAAGTCTATTCTGAATTGATTGGCAATATCATGCGCGACGCCAATTCGGCCAAGAAATACTGGCATTTTATTAAGTTGATGGGACGTTCGGCCTCACATATTGGTCTTGAATGTGCGCTTCAAACAAAACCAAACTTTTGTTTGATTTCTGAAGAGGTCGAAGAAAAGAAACAAACATTGCAGCAGATTGTAAATGAGCTTGTTGACATCATTGTCAAACGTTCGCAGAATGGAGAGACTTTTGGTGTGGCCCTGATCCCAGAAGGTCTGGTCGAATTTATCCCTGAAATGAAGGTGTTGATTTCTGAATTGAATACTTTATTGGCAGAAGGTCACGAAACCGCCATCGAGTTCCAGTCCTTTCAATCCTCAACTGAAAAAAGATATTTCATCATCAGAAAACTCTCAGAGGCATCATCGAAAGTTTATGCATCGCTACCTGAAGGAATTGCGCGTCAGCTTACTTTGGACCGCGACCCCCATGGTAACGTTCAGGTTTCACGCATTGAAACTGAGCGTCTGTTGATAGAGATGGTAGAAAACCGCTTGGCTGAACTAGTACCATCGGGGATTAAAGTCAAATTTTCTGCACAAAACCATTTCTTCGGGTATGAAGGACGTTGTGCAGCACCTTCGAATTTTGATGCTGATTATTGTTATTCATTGGGTTTTGTGGCTTCCTTGTTGATCGGAAGCGGAAAAACAGGATATATGTCGTCAATTCGCAATACAACAGCCCCAGCTGCAGAATGGATTCCAGGAGGAGTCCCGATCACCATGATGATGAACATGGAACGGCGTCATGGACATATGAAACCTGTTATCCAAAAAGCACTTGTCCGTCTCGATGGTGCCCCATTCAAAGCATTTGCTGCAGAACGTGAAAATTGGGCGATACATACATCTTATGTATATCCCGGACCGATCCAATATTGGGGACCTTCCACAGTTTGCGATGCGCCAACCAAAACATTACAGCTTGAGAAAGCATAACATGTAAACTCTGATATATAGATAATTGAAACGGGATCCTTGGGTCCCGTTTTTTTATTCCTTGAAATCGGTATTGTTGGGGACCAGCCCCAAACTTCCCAGAAAGTCCATACAGGCAGCTTTCACATTGTAAATCTGACCTTTACTTTCGTGAACTGTCTTAATAGTTTCGATAAATGGCTGTTTGTTCTCTACATAAAGCAAGTAGTTGATAGCCATCAAAGCAAGGTCGTTATTTGTACTTGCCGATTGTTTTTTCAGGTTTTCGGATGCCAATGGGTTGCTGAACTCTTGGTATGCTATGGCAGATGCGGTGATGGCCACAGGTAGGTAGGAATCATCCATGGCTTTAAAAATTATATTTTGAAAGGGTTTCAAATCTGATGAGTTTTGAGACCTTAAACCAACAATTGCCCAATAACGAACTATTTTATTTGGATGATCCAGCAGTTTGACCTGTTTTGCGGCAAAATCTTTTCCCCTGAAACCAGACAGTGAAGCAGCCTCGTAAATTTCGCCAACCGGATAATTTGTATCAGACATCCGAAACTCGTATGGCGTAGTTGTTGAAGGAATTAATCCGATTTCATATTCGGGAAGCAACAGAATATCACGTGATTGTAGGATCTCTGCTTTCAGTTGGCTTCGCATTTTTTCAAGTACAGGTTTGTAAACGGGATCATTCGCAAGGTTCTTGGTTTCCCAGATGTCGTTTTCAATGTCGTAAAGATATTCTGCAGGACGGTCTTCGAAAAGGCTTTTCTGAAGTGGATTTAATTTATTGTCAGACAGGTCTTTGCGCATTTGTTGCTTGATTTCGCCAATTTCCATGTAACGGATATAGCGTACCTGTGGCATAAATGGCATAAAATTGCGCGAATACATGTACTTGCCATTGGTTACACTGCGGACCAGGTCAATGCCATTGTCGGAGCGATCGGAGGATAAGATCAGGTGGTCAGCAGGTTTTGAACGATTTTTGCCTATTAATTTTCGTCCGGTCAAATAATCGGGAACTTCACCACCTGCAAGGTTGATCAGTGTTGGCGCCAGATCCTCAAAATCGATCAATTCTTCGGTTACCGCGCCACCTGTTCCCCAGGGCGACAGATGCTTGTACATTTCGGGAAACCAGATCACAAAGGGGACGCGATAACCAAAATTGATCCCATTGGTTTTGCCCCTTGGAACACCTTCACCATGATCGGCATAAAAGAATACGATGGTGCTGTCTTTGAGATGGTCTTTTTCCAGCCGGGACAACAATTCACCTATCTTATTGTCAGTCAGTTTGATCGAATTATAAACCCGGGCAAACTGTTTGCGCATTTCAGGACTGTTGTTGTAGAATGGGGGCATCTCAAAATCATTGTCCCCGATCCGGTCCTTTACAGGAATTTTATCCAGGACATTCTTCATGTACCAGTCGTACGATTCGGTCATGGTGCGCGACTGGTGCGAATCCATAAAATTATAAACTGCAAAGAAGGGTTGCCCCGGTTTTCGGTTCTCCCAACACGCCTTATTCGAACTTTCGTTCCAGGCCTCCTTGATGAATGAGGCTTCATCGGCCACATTGTAATCGGTTTTGCTGTTGTTGGTTGTGAAATAACCCTCCTTTTGCAGGTAATAAGGGAATCCTTTGATGAATGACGGCACAGGATAATTGCTGCGATGGTTACCCGTACCTGTTTTATAAGTTTTTACTCCACTAATGATACAAGTGCGACTTGGTGAACTGACGGTTCCCGTTGAAAAAGCATTGGTAAACCGCACACCCTCTTTGGCCAGACGGTCGATAACCGGAGTCCGTGCATCCTTGTTCCCATAACAGCCGACAAATTGGGGCGAGGTATCCTCAATGGTGATCCATAGGATATTTGGCTTTTGGGCAAATGCTGTACTTCCAATAAGAAGGGGTAAAAGAAAAATACTTTTCTGCGGTTGCATGATCCCGTATTTAAAAAAAAACTATTTTATCAGGGCTCCTTTGACCATTTTTTTAAATTTGCCGGCATATTCGAAGTTATTGGGCATCAACTGTGTGTAAGTGATGATAATCAGGTCATTGGCTGGATCGATGCAGAAAGTGGTCGATGCTGCACCCGACCAACTGTATTCCCCTGTCGTAAGGTTGACCTCCCCTGCCAGGCCGTAACCATATCCATCCTTGTATTTTGCGGTTTTAGGCAACTGATTGGTCATGATCATCTTAACGGTTTCGGGCTTTAAAATCTTTTTCCCATCCAGGGTCCCTCCATTGATCATCATCCTGCAAAAGCGTGCATAATCTTTCATTGTTGAAACAAGACCTCCTCCGCCAGAAAACAACGTAACCGGTTTATTGAAACCACCATCCGAAGATTTCAGGACTCCTTCCTTATCAAAACGGTTCATTTGAGACAACCGGCCAAGCTTCTTTTCTGGAACATAGAATCCGGTATCCTCCATCTTGAGCGGATCAAAAATGCGGGTTTTCATATAAACGTCAAGGGGCTTTCCCGACAGGACTTCGACAAGATATCCTATAACATCAATTGAAAGGCCATATTTCCATTCAGTTCCAGGCTGGAAATTCAATGGCAATCCTGTGAGAATCTTCACCTTTTCACCGGTGGTTCCGTCCCAACCTCCAACTTTGGTCACACGGTACAACGAATCAACATACGATTTGGCATCCCATCCATAGGATATCCCGGAGGTGTGGGTCAAAAGATTCCTGATCGTTATTTCATTGACCGGTTTTTCGAGAGTAAAGGATTTATCCACTGATTTATAAACCTTTGTATCCGCAAAACCGGGAATGAATTTTGAAACTTTATCGTCGAGTTGGAATTTCCCTTCTTCATAAAGTGTCATCAGGGCAACTGCTGTAATCGGTTTTGTCATCGAGAAAATCCTGAAAATGGTATTGTCCTCAACAGGTTTTTTGGTTTCGAGATCGGCATATCCAAAATTTGCCCTTTCGACCATTTTGCCATTTTTGATGACCATTGTTGAGATGCCGGCCAGTTTCCCTTCATCGATATACTTCTGCATCACTTTTTCGGCAAGCTTCAGCGAATCGCTGTTCAGGCCGACAGTTTTTGGTTTAGTAATACTTTGTGCCGGATTGCAGGCCAACATTGTGAAAAACAATCCAAACAAAATAAACCTGGATATGTGCATCTTATTCATAATGATAATGTTAAATGATTTATTAGAATGATTCCCAACTTTTTAAAAATACAAATAAAGTCTGAAATTCAATTCAGTAAAAAATAGGAAATTGGCCATTACCCAAAATTACAGCAACCCCGAAAACCCATGGATTGCATCCAGTTTCATGGGTCTGCCATTTTTTATCCCCACACCGGTCACCCTGGTCTGTGCCACAAGTTTTTGATCTGGCAGGTTGAAAATGTACTGTTCAAAAATCATTCGTAGTGGACCTTCAGGAAACATGTTTACCCGAACAATAAAACGGTCGCCGCTTTTCAACGACAGCTTGTAATCAACTTCTATCCTCGCAATGATCAGGTCGATCCCTTCTGTATGCAACTTTGCAAAGTCGATATTTTTGCTCAAGAGGAAGGTATGCCTTGTGTGCTCAAAGTAGTTCAGGTAAACTGCATTGTTCACAATTCCCTGTAAATCACATTCATAGTCCCGAACCGAAAACTCCAGTTCGAATTGATAACTATCTGTAAATAAGTGCATTAGCTACTATTTGTTGTTAAAATAATCCCTTTCAGGAATTCTTATTTCTGCGTAAAAGCCTAACTATAAATGTAAGCTTTCCTGATTGGACAAATTTACAAATTTTTGTACTTGGATTGATTAATATTGGTAAACCCTTACATAATCAATCTCAAATTTCTGGGGGAAGATAGAATTATCAATGCCTTTGGTACCTCCCCAATTACCTCCAATTGCAAGATTGAGTATTAAATGGAACGGCTTGTCGAAAGGCCAAACATCAAATCCGGTGTTTTCGTTTTTAAAGGTAAAGTAAAGAATATCATCTAAATAAAGCCTGTATTCTTTTGGTTCCCATTCAAGGGTATATACATGAAATGCGGTGTAATTATTGGGACAATAGATTCTGGCACCCTTTTGGGTCCCAATGGTGTGATTGTATTTTTTTGTATGGGCAGTGCCAACAATGCTATCGGGGTCGAAACCTACATTTTCCATAATGTCGATTTCACCACTTGTAGGCCACCTGCCATATTCGCTTTTGGATGGAAGCATCCAAATGGCAGGCCAGGTCCCTCTCCCGGTAGGATTTTTAGCCTTTATCTCGAAGCGTCCGTAAAGCCAGTCACCTTTCCCGACTGTTCTTAGCCGGGCAGATGTATAAGCTTTACCTTCCATCGAATCTATTCTGGCTGTGATCGTCAATTGGCCATTTTCAACCCAGGCATTTTTTTTCTCGAAACTGGTGTAATACTGTTTTTCATTGTTACCCCAACCTGATGGATTCCCCTTTGTGTCGTAACTCCATTTTGTGGTATCTGGAAAGCCGGTGTAATTAAACTCATCGGCCCAAACCAACTTCCAGCCATTTCCATTTTTTACAGGTATAATATTTTGATTATTTGATGATTGCGCTTGACAAACCCATGCAAGATGCAAACATCCGGAAGCGATTATAACCAATAACAAAAATTTCTTAAGCATAATTATTTCAGATTTATTTTGCTGCAAAGATAGAAAATGAAAAATACAGCCAACAATAAGTTCAATTTTGAACAGCAAAGCAATATTCGTCTCAAATTCAGCTAGGTGAAGACTTAAAAGCTGAAAATATCCCGAAATCCAAACTTATTTAACAAAAAAGAATGTCGAAAAATATATTTTACTTCTGATGATTTGTGAAATTTATGATTAATTTTACAAAATATAGGAAATGACAGTCAGTCCTATATGACTGAATTGGTCGTTGCTAACAATGATTTTGTTAGTGGTAAAAGTGATTATCTGCAACCCTAAAAGACAAACAAGCGATACTTGAATAATATAAATAATGAAATGAATCAGAATCAACCACAAATAATAAAAGTAAGAGAGTTACTTACAAATGATAACTTGAAAATACCAAGTTATCAACGACCTTATAAATGGACAACAAAAAATGTCAATCAACTTATTGACGACGTTCTAATACATAAGGACAAATCGGAATATCGTTTGGGAACTCTTGTAGTTCATAATCATTTTCATGACAAAAACAATAAAGAAATATCAGAAGAAGAATATCACAAAGACAAACAAAACAATAGAATTATTACGGACATTGTTGACGGACAACAGCGAACCATTACCTTAACATTGATTGCTTATGCAATAACCCAAAAGCAGAACAAATCCAAAGAAGAAGAAAAGGCTTTGAAAAGTTTTAATCCAAAACTTTTGAATTTATCTTTTGTAAACGACATTTCAAAAGCAAATATCCAGAACAACTTCAAACAAATTGAAAGGCGAATTGCAGATTTTGACGAAAAATCAATTTGGTTTTTTTTAGAAAAATGCACCTTGGTTGAAGTTGTTTTGAACGATATTTCAGAAGCATTTCAGTTTTTCGATTCCCAAAACGCACGAGGCAAAGACTTAGAACCGCACGACTTACTAAAAGCATTTCATTTGCGAGAAATGAATAATTTTTCAACGGAGGAAGAACGGAAAAAGACCGTTGAAAAGTGGGAAAGTTTGGATACGGCAAAACTCTCAAAATTATTTTCACAGTATTTGTTCAGAATTAGAAATTGGAGCAATGGACATTCGGCACGTTATTTTTCAAAAAATGAAGTTGATGTTTTCAAAGGCGTAAGTCCTAACGTTGAAGAGAATTACCCTTTTGCAGCAATGCTTCGCATTGCTCATTTTTATATTGAAGAATACAATCGTTCATTTCATAGGAATATTGACAAACGAATTATGAATTTCCCATTTCAAATTGATGAAACTATCATTAACGGCAAACGATTCTTTGAGATGATAGAACATTATCAAGTTATGATTGATAACGTCAAATCAAAAGAAATGAGCGATAAATATCCTATTTTAAATACAATCAAAACTTATGACGGCAGTTTTCGCACAGGAGACAAATATATTCGCAACTTGTTTTATTGTGGCTTAATTTATTACATAGACAAATTCGGAGATAAAGATTTATCAAAAGCTATTGACAAAATTTTTATTTGGGCGTATTCATTGCGTTTGAAATTACAAGCAGTTGGACTTGATTCTGTTGATAATTTTGCTCTCAACCAGGGGCATTCTCAGATACAGTTTTTCAAAAAAATTAAGGAAACAATTAAACCCAACGATATACTTAACGTGCGACTTGAAACTTTTAAAGACAATAAATCAAGTAAAACAGAAAAAATTGTTGAACATTTTAAGAACTTAAAATATTATGAATGATAAACAACCGAAATACTACAGCATTAAAGCATTATTCGGTTCTGACGATTATGTAATTCCAATTTATCAAAGAAATTACGAATGGGGAGAACCTCAAATAACCCAACTCATTCAGGACATTGTAGATTATATTGTTAAAAGCAAAGACAGCAAAGAAAACAAACCTAAATACTACATTGGTTCTTTGATTGCATACGAAAGAAAATTAGAAGGTAGTGTAATCTATGAAACAATTGACGGACAACAACGCTTAACGACATTGACCATATTGCTGAATGTAATCAAAAAAGAGTATTCAACGATTGATTTATCTTGGTATAAAAAACTCAATTTGTCCTTTGATAGCCGTAAAGTTGCCTCAAACACACTTTCTTATCTTTTTAACAGAGAAAGTTTAGACAATAAAGAATGTAATATTGCTATTCAGCAAGGTTATAATGATGCAAAAAAATCATTAGTAAAAGTTTTGGCTGACAATAAATTGACAATTGAAAAATTTTGTGAATATTTTTTTGAAAAGGTTACAATCTTAAGAGTTTTAGTTCCTGAAGACACAGACTTAAATCACTATTTTGAGATAATGAATAGTCGTGGCGAGCAATTAGAAAAACACGAAATCTTAAAGGCAAAAATGATAGAAATCTTGGAAGACGACAATTTGAAGTATGCTTTCAACTTGATTTGGGAAGCAACCTCAAATATGGAAAAATATGTCCAATATGGATTTTCGGTTGCTCAAAGAAATGAAATTTTCGAAACAAATGACTGGAATAATTTAGTTCAGAAAGATGATGTGTATCAGAAATTACAGGTTCCAACAGGTAATCAAACTGTAGAAGAAACATTGACAATAAGCCAACTTCTTGAAAAAACAACCAAGCCAATTTTTGATAATTCAAACACTACGGACGAAAGCCCTGATAGATTTAACACAATTATCAATTTTGCAAACTTCCTACTTCACATTTTACGAATACAAGTAAATCAAGATACAGGTATTACTGACGAAAAAATAAAAAATGTCCCATTAGATGACAAGCGATTATTAGAACTGTTCGAACCATTTTTGAAGAAAGCTGAGAATGACCCAAATAAGAACAAAGAATTTGTAAAACAATTCGGTTACAATTTGTTGAAAGGAAAATTTTACTTTGATAAATATATCATTAAAAGGGAATTTGCCAAAGGAGCAGACCATTGGAGCTTGAAACGTTTGAAATGGTATGACGGAAACAAAGTTAGTTATGTAAACTCATTTGACGCTGACAATGCTGAAAGTAATGAAGGCTTAAACAGAGAAATATTAATATTGCTTTCAATGTTTCACGTTTCAAGTCCGACTTTAGTTTATAAGCATTGGTTGAATGCTGCGTTGAAATTCGTTATAGAATATTCGGGAACAGATTTAGTAAATGAGTATAAATCTTATCTTGAAAATATTGCAAAAGCATTCTTAAACGACAGATTTTTAGCAAATACACCTAAAGATTATTTTGAAATTATCTACACAAACAAAGGCATTCAAAAAAAATCCGCAAACGATATTGACACAAACAAACTCAATCAAGGAACAGCCGTAGAAAACTATATTTTCAATTATCTTGATTATTTGTTGTGGCAAAATTATAGGACTACAGACCGCGAATATTTCAAAATTAAAAGAGAACAAGCATTTTCAGACAACAGAATAAAAGATTTTGAATATACTTTTAGAAGTTCAGTTGAGCATTATTACCCTCAACACCCCATTGACGAAAATTTAATTTTGAAAGGTCAAGATGCTTTTTGGTTAGACAATTTTGGAAATTTGTGTCTTATTAGTGGTAGTAAAAATTCACGTTTGAGTAATTTTATGCCAGCCGCAAAAAAAGATTATTACACTGGAAGTCCAACAATAGATAGCATAAAGCAACGCATTATGATGGAATATGAACAATGGGACACAAACGGTACGAACAACTATAATGAAATTGAAGAACACAGTAAAAAAATGATTGAAATACTGACAAAATGAAAAAGGGCAACAGATAATAAATATGACTTCATGTGGTCTGCAAGACCCAGCATGAAGTCATATTTATTATGTTGTTTGGGTATTATTTAAAAGGCTATCTCAAACCTTTTAGATAAGCCATCGATTTGGGCACCTGCCTTGCGTAATTGTTGCTTTCGTCTTCGATGTAATAATGCTTGATTCCTGCTTTTTTGGCCTCTTTCAGAATAGTTGGGAGATTTAGCTGACCTGTGCCCAAAGCCACATCATTGTCAACCGCTGTTCTTCCTGAGGCATTTAATTCTGCTCCTTTTTTTAGGTCTTTCAGGTGGAGCAATTGGAAACGATTCGGGTATTTAGAGATCAATTTTGCCGGATCCTGACCATGAATATACGACCACAAAATGTCGATTTCAAAACTTACATAGTCTGGGTTGGTTTTCTGAATCATATAATCCATCAAGGTTCCACTTTCGAATGGTACAAACTCATACCCATGGTTGTGGTAGCAGAACGTAATCCCAAATTCATCCTTTAGTGTTTTGCCGGCTTTGTTGAACTCTTCAACTGCTTTCTGGGCCATCGCAAGTGTAAAAGGTCCTTCATGGGCAATATAAGCCACACGGACATATTTGGCACCCAGTGCTTTAGCATTTGCACCAACTTCACTGGTCTTGGTCGTCAGGTCGGGGTAACTAACGCCGAACGATGAACAGAACATTGCCCGGTCATCCAGCATCTTTCGTATTTCGGATGCTTTCTTACCAAACAGGTTTGAAAACTCCATGTCTTTAATACCCAGGTTTTTGAGCGTGTCAAGGGTGGCTGCAACATCTTTGGCAAAACTGTTTCGGTAGGTAAACGATACCATTTGGATATTCCGGTGATGTTGACCCCCCTTCTCCGGTCATATTGACCCCCCTTCAGGGATGATGGTTCAGAGAACTCTAATGACTGACAATTTTACCGTTTTTTTCTTAAA
>CAIYPA010000499.1 GCA_903927965.1 uncultured Bacteroidia bacterium
GAAACCAAAACTGAAAACACTATTTCAGCTGGTATGGTTGCAGGCTATAAAGTGAACAAGAGGCTTGTCATTAAATCGGGGGTAATGTATAGCAACCTGAAGCAGACTACTTCAAATATTAGCTTAATGAATACCAGTCAAGTTACTGGCCTAACTGGGAGTTCGGCACTTGCATCGACCCCGTCCGGGCAGGTATCCTTAAACAAGGTAACAGGAAGCCAGATGGAATCTGTGCTAAGTTCAAGTGCCCTTTTAGACAATAAAGCGGTTTACACGGTTGGCAGTCAATTGAAACAGGAGTTACGATACATTGAAATCCCTGTCCAGGCAACCTATAAACTGGTTGACCGCAAGGTCAGTATGGGTCTGAATGGCGGAATCAGCACGAATATACTTGTGGGAAATAAGGCATTGTTGAGCGAAAATGGCAACCAGGTTGGTGAAGGTGAAACTTCGGCAATGCGAAATGTCGTTTATTCAGGAACGGTAGGACTGGAAATGGGTTACGAATTGACCAACCGGATCACCCTGACTGTTGAGCCTCGCTTCAAACATTTTTTAAATTCATTAAGTGGCAATAAATCAATACACTACAAACCATCCCAAATGGAAATAGTTACCGGATTGGCCTATTCTTTTAATTAAGTAAATGCTATTTGGTTGGATTAAACCATCAAATTGACTACCTTTGCGGGCTTAATTTGTTAAGTCAAAATGGAGAATAAAAGCCCCGAAATAAATAAACACGACCACTCAAAAGTTTTCGTTTTTCTGTCGGTAATCGCCTGCGGTGTGATCATTGGCGGACTATTTTTTAATTCCAGTCCTGTATCCAACAACAATAGGATTGTAGATACTTCAACCGGACCTCAGGAAATATATTTCAAGGCTGTAAAGCTCCCCGAAAAACTCGATTTTGCAAACGAAAAGGTCCCGCTTGAAAACTTCGATGTTCTGGAGTCATTGGACCGTGAATTGTTGATCACAGCCAATTTCCATTCTCAGACCATCCTTTACATCAAAAAATCGAACCGCTATTTTTCTATTATCGAACCTATCCTTAAAAAGAACGAGGTTCCTGAAGACTTCAAATATCTGGCACTCGCCGAAAGCGGGTTTATTGATAAAGTTGTTTCCCCCGCGGGGGCAGTTGGAATATGGCAGTTTATGAAAACCGCTGCGGTTGAAAATGGACTGGAAGTGACTGAGGAAGTTGATGAACGTTATCACATCGAAAAGGCAACAGAAGCCGCTTGCAAATACCTGAAGAAATCTTATTCAGAGTATAAAAACTGGACAATGGTAGCCGCCTCTTACAATGCAGGGGTGCATGGTGTGAACCATCAGATTGAAGTACAGGATAGTAAAAACTATTACGATTTGCTCCTCAATGAAGAAACATCAAGATACCTTTTCAGGATTTTGTCACTAAAGCTTGTGATTAGCAATCCTGAACAATATGGTTTTAAAGTCAGTGACGAGGAGAAATACCCGATTATACCGGTCGCTGAAGTGAAAATATCGGGTGGAGTGATTAGTTTTACCGATTTTGCACGCGACAACAAAATCAACTATAAGTTACTTAAGCAATTTAACCCATGGTTACGGCTACCTTATCTAAAAAACATTAAGAAGAAAACTTATTCAATTAAGATACCCGAAGAGGGGAAATTTCGCAATTATGCCAATAACGACTATGCGGAAAACAAATAAACAACCACTTTCGGGGAAAAGAGGAATCAGGAATGGACGAAGAAGATAAAATTATCGTTAGAGGTGCACGGGAGCACAACCTCAAAAATATAAATGTTGAAATACCACGCAACCAATTGACTGTGATAACAGGGCTGAGTGGCAGTGGAAAATCATCGTTGGCTTTCGACACAATTTATGCCGAAGGTCAGCGGCGGTATATCGAAACTTTTTCGGCTTATGCAAGAAGTTTTCTTGGAAATATGGAACGCCCCGATGTGGACGAAATAACCGGACTTAGCCCTGTGATTTCGATCGAGCAGAAAACGACCAATAAAAACCCGAGATCAACCGTTGGGACTGTTACCGAGATTTATGATTTTCTCCGGCTTCTTTTTGCACGTGCCGGTGAAGCCTACTCTTACAATACGGGTGAGAAGATGGTTAAATATACTGATGATCAAATTATTAACCTTATAATAGAGAA
This sequence comes from uncultured Bacteroidia bacterium, assembly GCA_903927965.1. GTDB lineage: Bacteria > Bacteroidota > Bacteroidia > Bacteroidales > Prolixibacteraceae > JAAFHB01. The sequence continues at coordinate 2,180 of CAIYPA010000499.1, forward strand.
ATTTGCCGGTAAAAAGACCATGATCCTTGCACCCGTTGTGCGGAACCGTAAGGGGCACTACCGCGAGTTGTTCGAGGGGATCCGAAAAAAGGGGTTCCTCTATGCACGGGTCGATGGCGAAGTTTGCGAGATGACCCATGGTTACAAGGTTGACCGCTACAAGAACCATAGCATCGAAATGGTCATCGACAAACTGGTGGTTGTTGAAAATGACAGGAAGCGGCTTCGCGAATCGGTCGATATGGCGATGAAACATGGACAGGGGATCATATTGATCCTTGATCAGGAGTCGGGCAATACCCGCTTTTTTTCGCGCCACCTGATGTGCCCTGCTACCGGAATCTCCTACAACGATCCTGCACCCCATAGTTTTTCGTTCAATTCACCCATGGGGGCTTGCCACAAATGCAACGGATTAGGCGAGATTACCGAAATCGACATGGAGAAGATGCTCCCTGATCCATCGCTTTCGATTGCAAAAGGGGGAATTGCACCACTGGGTATTCAGAAAAACACAATGATTTTCTGGCAGATTGAGGCTTTGGCAGATAAATATGGCTTTACATTGAAAACCCCTGTTGGAGAAATCAATGAAGAGGCCCTAAATGCCATTTTGTTCGGAACAGGCGAAAGGATCCAATTAAAAAATTCACCGCTTGGAAGTTCAATCGATTATATGATGACCTACGAAGGGATCATCAAATACATCCTCAACCAGAAAAGTGACAACACCTCGAAAACTGCCCAAAAATGGGCCGATCAGTTTCACAAAAGTTGTGTTTGCCCCGAGTGCAATGGACAACGGTTGCAGATAGAACCGCTCCATTTTAAGATCGATGGGAAAAATATTTCGGAACTTGCCAAACTGGATGTATGTGAACTTTCCGACTTTTTTGAAGATATTGACAAGAGATTGTCAAACAGGCAGTTGCAAATAGCAACCGAAGTAGTCAAAGAGATTCGGACCCGTCTTCGGTTTTTGATTGACGTTGGGTTAACCTATCTTTCTTTGGACCGGCCAGCCGGGACACTCTCTGGTGGGGAATCGCAACGGATCAGGTTGGCTACGCAGATTGGGTCGCAACTCGTTAATGTACTTTATATTCTGGACGAACCTAGCATTGGATTGCACCACCGCGATAATCTCAGGCTGATCAGGTCGTTGCAGCAATTGCGCGATACCGGGAATTCAGTTGTTGTCGTGGAGCACGACCGCGATATGATGTTGCAGGCCGATTACCTGATTGATATGGGGCCAATGGCCGGAGTACACGGTGGAGAAATCGTAGCTGCCGGATTGCCTTCAGAAGTACTTAAAACAAATACTTTAACTGCAAAATACCTTACCGGGAAGAAGAAGATCGAAATTCCTGCCTCCCGACGCAAAGGGAATGGAAAATCTTTGGTTATCAAAGGTGCTTCCGGGAACAACCTCAAAAATATTGATGTCGAATTTCCACTTGGCAAGTTCATCTGCGTTACCGGTGTTTCTGGAAGCGGCAAATCGACCCTCATTAACGAGACGTTGCAACCCATTCTGAGTCAATACTTTTATAATTCGCTGCTCGATCCACTGGCTTATACATCCATAGAAGGTATTGAACACATTGATAAGGTGGTACAGGTCGATCAGTCGCCGATTGGGAGGACACCCCGTTCCAACCCTGTTACTTATACTGGCGTGTTTTCCGATATCCGGAACCTTTTTACCCTTCTTCCCGAAGCTAAGATCAGAGGCTACAAACCCGGACGTTTCTCGTTTAACGTAAAAGGGGGACGCTGCGAAGAGTGTGAAGGTGCCGGAATGAAAGTGATCGAGATGAATTTCCTCCCCGATGTGTATGTCCATTGCGACAAATGCAATGGCAGGCGCTATAACCGCGAAACACTGGAAGTCCGCTTTAAAGGAAAGTCGATCAGCGATGTGTTGGATATGACAATCAACCAGGGTGTTGAATTTTTTGAGAGCATCCCAGCCATTGTACACCGTCTGCGAACTTTGCAGGAAGTTGGTTTGGGTTATATCACTTTAGGGCAGTCTTCGACGACATTGTCCGGAGGCGAATCGCAACGTGTGAAACTCGCCACCGAACTTAGCAAACGCGACACCGGCATGACACTCTATATATTGGACGAACCCACTACCGGGCTCCATTTCGAGGACATCAGGGTTTTGCTCGAAGTACTCAACAAGCTCGTTGACAAAGGGAATACTGTGATTGTGATTGAACACAACATGGAAGTGATCAAAATGGCCGACCATATCATCGACATTGGCCCTGAGGGTGGTAAGGATGGAGGCCGGCTTCTTTGCAGTGGCACTCCCGAAGAGATGATGGATCTCGAAGAATCCTACACAGCGAAATACTTAAAAGAGGAACTTGCTGTGGTGAAATAAACAGATATTTATTTCCTACGGAAAACCAATGATCAGAATTCTATTTGTTCCTGACCTAATTCCAGTCTCCCTGCCCCAAGCCCCAAGCCCCTTGCCCCATGCCCCAAGCTCCTTGCTCTATGCCCCACGCTCTTTTGCTGTTTCTCCCTCTCCTACCCTTTCCCTCTCGGACCCAAGCATCCTTTCAATGGCGATCCGTTCATTGTCGCTTAATGTTTCCATTGATTTTAAGGCGGCCTGAATCTTGGTTTTGAAATTCCAGCATGTCATCTGCCGCAAAGCCAGCTTTCGGGAAAATTCGTAAGTTGAGACGTCTTCTTTTCCCTTACACACGTTATAGGCAATAAAAAATGCTTTGTGGACGGGGAATTTGCAATGATGGAATATGGTTCCGGCTGTAGCCGATTCCTCCGATTTGCATTTTGTACATCGCATTGAATGAGGTGATTTACCGGAACAGGCATTTGTATTCCCACATTTCCGACATGTAAATCCATCGGCCCATTTAAGGTCTGCAATAAACTTAAGACATTTTTCATCACTTGCGAAAAGCTCCTCAAGTTCCGGATCGGTGATGTCTTTTGTGAAAATCATACCCATAATTAAACTCAGATCAACCTGTTTATACTCCTTAAATCGTGCTGCAAAAGTATTAAAAATTTGTCATATCAAAAATATAAGTGATACCAATGCGATTTAATTAAAACTTTATTAATTTTGTACATTCAAAATTAATAAGAGAAGATGGATTATTCGGCAATCAATATCAGGTATGGGGAATTGGCAAGTTCGCAATGTTGCCTTTCCTGTGGTGGGGCAATCAACTACGCCCAACCGAAAACAGGCGAAGTGTGTGTCGATTTGGGAAGCGGCAGGGGAACGGATGCCTTGCGAATGGCTGATCAGGTTGGTGAAACAGGTTTTGTATATGGGATCGACATTTC
>CAIYPA010000500.1 GCA_903927965.1 uncultured Bacteroidia bacterium
CAGCTGCACCTTCGATTCCCAGGGTTTTTAAAAAGACTGGTGCACCTGCCCCAAAAATCTTAAAAGCCATCACAATGGTCAAGCCAAGAAAGCCCCAGACAATTGAACGGGGAACCAATCCAAAACCTGGCTTGTTGTAAATCCCTTCGCGCAAACGCAAACCGATCGACTCGCCCATTGTTGCAAGGATTGCAAATTTCAGAAAACCGATAAAATAAGGATGTGCACCATTCATCGACTTGTAACCTGTATAGAGCTCACCACTTAAAAAAAATGGCAGGAATAAAACCAGTACCAATACCAAAAAATAAAGATCAATTTTTTTCATGAAAAGTTAAATTTCTAAGTTAATTACCATAAACGAGCCGATCTTCAACAATCTGTAAACCAACAGATTCCAAATTTGGAGCGGCGTCCTCGAAATCCTGGACATCAATTACAAAGAAAGCACTTTCGCCTTCATTTACAACCCTGCCATAAGCATTTGTAAAATTGACACCCGCCTTCACAATGGCCTTGAGCAAAGCATCAAGGGAGCCTGGTTCATCGGTCATTTTGATCACAACAATCTTGCGCAATGCAGCCGACATGCCATTGTCGTTGAGAAGCTGGTGGGCCAATACCGGATCCGAAACCACGAGGTTTAAGATACCCCAGCCATTTGCAGTATGGTTCAGGTGCAGTGATCGGATATTAATTGCAGCAGCTTTCAAAATTGAGGTTACCCGTTCAAGGTGCCCGAGTTTATTTTCAAGGAAAATAGAAACCTGAAAAGTCATAGTCTGTGATGGTTAATTTGTAGTATTCAAAAATAGTTATTTTATCCGTTGATCAAAAACCCGGACAGCTTTTCCTTCCGATTTTGGGATTGATCCCGGTTCCACGAGTTTGATCAAAGGGCGCACAAGCACCTCGTCGCGGATGAGGCGTGTGATGTGCCTTTGGAGCTTGTCAAGAAATGCAAGGTCTCCCCTGAACCACTCTTTTTTCACCTCCACTTCGATGATCATCTCATCCTGGTCTTCTATTGTCGCAAGGATAATCCTGTAATCTGCACCAACTTCCGGCAATTTCAGGAGGACTCCTTCGACCTGCATCGGGAAAACATTGCATCCCTTGATAATGAACATATCATCCGAACGCCCCGCAATACGGTCCAAACGGCGATGGGTACGGCCACATTTGCAAGTACCTGGAAGAAACCTTGTTAAATCGCGCGTCCTGTAACGGATCAAGGGCATCGCCTGACGGTCAAGCGTGGTCATGACCAACTCCCCTATTTCACCCTCCTGAACCGGAAGCAATGTGATGGGATTTATAATCTCTACTAGGAAAGCGTCCTCCCAGATATGCAAACCATTCTGCTCCAAACATTCAAATGCAACACCGGGACCATTCATTTCAGACAATCCAAAAGAATTATAAGCCTTTACACCAAACATCTCCTCGATGCGTTGCCGATGCTCTTCCGTATGAGGCTCTGCTCCAATGACCAAAGTGTGAAGGTTTGTATCTTTATGAGGATCAAGTCCTTCCTCTTTAAAGACTTCATAAAGCCGTCCAAGATAACTTGGAATGGCATGGGCAGCCGTCGTTCCATAATCGCGCATCAGCTTGATCTGACGAAGACTGTTGCCTGCCCCTGCCGGAATACTCAGGCAACCAAGCCGTTCGACTCCGTATTGAAATCCAAGCCCTCCGGTAAATAAACCGTAACCGCAAATATTCTGAAAGACATCGGTATCACGGATCCCCGCTGCATAGAGCGATCTTGCCATCAGGTTCGCCCAACTTCCAAGATCATGCCGATTGTGATAGACCACTGTCGGATTGCCGGTTGTTCCACTGGAACTGTGCAGACGAACGACATCTTTTTTATCGACAGATAGAAATCCCCATGGAAAATCGTTCCTCAATTGCTCCTTTGTTGTAAAGGGAAGTTCATGAACCTGTTCAACCGAATTTAATCCCGATTTGACAATGCGCTGAATTTCAGGATCTCTTCCATAAAAGGGCGAATTAACCGCCTGAACAAGCGATTTCATTAACCATTCGACCTGAAATTTCTCCAGGCCTTTCCGCTCAAGGGTCTCGATCTCCTTTTCCCAATACATAATCAGGTTATTAGAAATAGTAAGTCATGATCACGCGCACTCCATGATTGGTGGCAGCATGTTTATCGGCATACAAACCATTTTCAAAATTAAACTTTCCAACCCCATAATCAGCCTTCGTCATTTCGTACTCTGCCTGCAGGAGAAACTTTGGAACACTATAAGAAATGGATGGGCTAAATCGGTACATATCCATAATGTTTATTCCAAGACCCCAGGCATTCGCTTTGCCAGTTGCGTCAACAGCGAGTGGATCGAGCGGATCTGTAGTACCCAGATTTTCGATGTATCCAAGTAATACTCCCGGTCTCCATTTCGTTCCATAAGTCATATTGAACAGGGTTGAATAGCTGTTGTAATTGGTGTAGGATTCTTTCCCTGTAACCGTGTTGTATTTGGAAACCCCAAATCCGCCAACCATTGTCAATTGGGCCATATCCTGTCCCAAATAACCCTTGAGGAGCATCATCAGCTTTCCTTTTGAATATTTCCCATAAGCCATCCAGGAAACGCTGTTCAGACAGTCCTCGGAGATATAGACCTTCTTGTCTGTACCTGTTGTCGTTACGCGTGGTTTGATCTTATCTATATCGACCCCTGCACCCAAAGTGAGCGCTTTTTTTGTGTATTCAAAACTAAAGACAGTTTCAGGAGTTACAGCATCTCTTTTATACAGGTTAGAAGACCCAATCGGCCCAACAGAAACATACTGTTGTTGGTATAAACCTGTTAATGAAAGTGTTAACCCACCTATTTTATAATCAAACCTTACCTGAGGGCTGCGGTTGAACGGTTGAAAAGGGGATCCCGTATTTAATGCGCCAATCCGTGGGAAAGCATCATTGCTGAAGAAAGGATGCCAGGTTTGACCAACCAAAAGTTTTGTTTTAGACCAGGTGAAAAGGGTATAGGCTTTACGGAGCCTTACCAGAAAAATCTCCGGTTTACCGGCAAAATCGACTTCGATACAACCTGTTGTTTTCGCGCCAAATACATCGGGGCCTACAATATTCACGCCACCTCTTGTGACTACCGATACCATGTTCGCAGTGGTCTGGTTATTGATATCTTTTCCATTGGCATCCATACCAGCATAAAGAGGATAAAGGTAAAAAACGTCCTGGAACGCATTAAGTCCTTTGTAAGTGTCGAGATAGAAATCACTTCGCACAAAACCATAAAAACTTACCGGATTTTCTTTTTTTGCCTCCTGGGAAAAAGCAACCCATGGTAACATGAGGAGGATAAAACCTAATGATTTAAGCATAAAATTTTGTTTGTCAACTAGTTAAGTTGAAAATTATAATTAATTGGATTACAATCGATTACGAATAAAACAAAACACTTTTACCGTAATTGCAGCAAAAATATATAATTTAAAATGACGAGTTACTGAACAAGTATATATTTATGAATTAATTAACTTTGCATGGTTACTTCCTAATTAAATACACATGAAACAAATCCCTTTTCTTTTGGTCCTTGCATTTGTAGTATGTTTAGTAAAAGCCAAAGCTATCGAAAGCATCTCATTGAATGGCAGTTGGAAGCTTTCATATGGACAATTTGATAAGAATTCACCACAGAATCCTGATGAACTGAAAAAAGCCAACTGGCCTGTCCTACAGGCAACTGTACCTGGAAATGTGGAACTTGATTTGCTAACCGCGGGTTCCATCAAAAATCCGGAAACGGGCAACCATATTTACGATTTGAGGAAGTACGAAGCATACCAGTGGTGGTACTGCAGAATATTTGAAACCCCAAAACTAAAATCGGGAGAACGGACCATTTTGGTATTTGACGGCCTGGATTGCTATGGAAAAATCTGGATCAACAATCAACTTGCTGGAACAACCGATAACATGCTGATCGACCACCGGTTCGACATTACCGATTTTTTAAAAACGGAAGGAAGCAACACGATTGATATTTGCATTGATCCGGCAATTATCCAGAGTCAGAAATACATCAATGGGGTTATCAGCACCCGGACCTTCCAGAGTGCAGAGAATCTATATACCCGGAAGGCAGCTCATATGTATGGTTGGGACATTATGCCCCGATTGATCACTGCCGGTTTATGGAGAGGGGTAAGTCTGGAAGTCAAAAAAACAACAAGAATCGAGCAGGTTTACTGGATGACAAACGATGTGAACCTGGAACAGAAAAAGGCGCAATTGATCCTCGACTGGCAGGTTTCGTCCGATTACCCCACAATTGATGGGCTGACCATGGAAGTTTCACTCAAAAAAGGGGACAAAACGATTTATCAAAATTTAGTCCCGATGTATTCGTTTTGCAGCCGGCAACGAATTTCATTGGAGAATGTAGAATATTGGTGGCCAAGAGGATATGGGGATGCTTTCTTGTATGATGCGACAATCCGGGTTATCGACAACAATAAAAAGGTTCTTGACGAAAAAAAACAAAAGTTGGGGATCCGTACTGCAGAACTTGTTTATACTGACATCACAACCCCTGAGAACCCGGGTGAATTTGTATTTAAAATTAACGGGGAAAAGATATTTGTCAAAGGGACCAATTGGGTGCCGTTAGATGCCTTCCATAGCCGGGACAAAAATCATCTGACGGAAGCCATGAAAATGATCAAAGACCTGAATTGCAATCTGATCCGTTGTTGGGGAGGAAATGTTTATGAGGACCATGATTTCTTCGACCTTTGTGATGAAAACGGGGTTATGGTGTGGCAGGATTTCGCAATGGCCTGTACAGCGTATCCTCAGGACAATGAATTTGCGGAGAGGATCCGTAAAGAAGCGATCAATGTTGTTCTAAAACTTCGCACCCATTCTTCTTTGGTGTTGTGGTCGGGGAACAACGAAAATGACCAATCACTCGAATGGATCTTTAAGAAACACATCAATCCTGAAATGGAAATCATCAGCAGGAAGGTTTTGCCTGGTGTGATTTGGGAATACGATCCAATAAGGACCTATCTTCCAAGCTCTCCTTATTGCAGCGAGAAATATTTCAGTATGGGCCGCGATGGGAATTTGTTGCCTGAGGTCCATCTCTGGGGACCCAGGGGCTATTACAAGGCGCCCTTTTATACAACATCCAAAGCCCATTTTGTAAGCGAGATTGGTTACCATGGATGCCCGAACCGTTCGAGCCTTGAAAAGATGTTCGATCCCGAATTTGTTTATCCCTGGACAAAAGAGGGAATGTGGAACGATGAATGGCAAACCAAGGCAGTCCGTTCGCATCCTGATTCCAAGGATATGAACAACAGGAACAACCTGATGATCAATCAGGTGAAAGCTTTGTTCGGGGAATGTCCTAAAGATCTGGATCAGTTTATCTTTGCTTCACAGGTTGTTCAGGCGGAAGCCATGAAATTTTTTATCGAGCTGTGGCGCATGGAGAAATTCCGGAAAACAGGGATCATCTGGTGGAACCTGCGCGACGGTTGGCCGATTATCTCGGATGCCGTGGTCGATTATTACAACAGCAAGAAATTGGCCTATTATTATATCCGTCAGGTCCAGCACAACGCCTGTGTGATGGTCGGGGATCCCAAAGATGGAAATTATCCAGTCATGGCTGTGAATGATACCCGTGAAAAGAAATCAGGGACAGTGGTCATTAAGGAGGCCGATAGTGGTGTGACCAAATTTTCAGGCTCCTTTGAAATTCCGGTCAATGGCAAAACAGTGATCGGCAATATCCCCGAAATGACCGGCCAATCCATGCTGCTTATTGAATACACAATTGGAGATGAAAGATTTACAAACCATTATCTGGCAGGAAAGGTTCCATTCAAACTGGAAGATTACCAAAGGTGGTACAAGAAGTTGAACATTGTAAAGGATTAAATTTTTCGGATTATAGGTTTCGGATGGATGGTTGCTCTGCAATGTAAAGAATTATAAATAGAATCATTATGATTAAATTAGAAAGAATATTTAAGTTGCAACCATAGATCTTTCCGGCTTTTGTATGTTCGGCGCAGAGTTCGTTATTTCATTGTCCTAATTGTCTGATTGCGCCTCTTTTTTATATAACATACTATTCCACAGTATTATAACTTCTACGGAGTATAGATTGTGCTATAATTATATATTGAATTCAAAATGAAGTTTCTGTTTACTGGGTGGAGGTTGCTAAGCGGAGTCGAAGCACCGTTCCTTTTTCCCGTCTCCTAACTCCTGTCTTCCTTTCTCAGGTCTTCTACCCCATGCCCCAGGCTCCCTGCTCCATGCTACATATTCACAATGATCCTGGAGATGATATCCCTGAATTTCTCCACCTCTTCAGATGGGATCGTTTCGAGCAGTCGTGCCTCACAATCGTTTTTCACCTGATCGATCTTGTTCCTGACAATTTTCCCCTTGTCGGTCAGACAAAGGGTTATGGCCCGACGGTCGGTAGTGTCGGTATTCCGGTCGAGGTAACCGTTGACGACAAGCTTCTCAACAACGCGGCTGACCCGTGAAGCGGAAAGGCCCATACTCCTGGCCAATTCGGGACTACTGATCCCCTGGCAATTGTTCAATGACGAGAAAAAAAGCAATTCCGATTGCGAGATATTGAGTTCATCCATCAAATGTTGATCAATCTGGGCGCATTTTTTCTTCATTTCATACACGATGCTCATAATTCCTGACGAATATTCCATTTTCTTCAACTATTTTTTACAAAATTACAAATTAGGCAACTATTAACAAGCACATTTTTTGCTATTGGCAATTATTTCTATTGAAAAATTTTTTTATTGCGAATTAATTAATATTTTTGCATCACAATTATTGCCAATAGCAAGTTTATTATTAACATCAAAATTTAGATATTATGGCACTGGAACATTTGACGACAGAAACTTTCAAAGAGAAAGTATTCAATTATGAATTGAACAAAGAGTGGAAATTCGAAGGGAAAATTCCAGTAATCATCGATTTTTATGCCAACTGGTGCGGCCCGTGTAAAATGGTTGCCCCTGTATTGGAGGAGTTGCAGAAAGAGTATGGTGACAAAATTGTCATTTTTAAGGTGAATACGGAAGAACAGCAGGAATTGTCAGCGATGTTTGGAATTCAAAGTATCCCATCCATCCTTTTCGTTCCGTTGGATGGGCAACCACAAATGGCCATGGGGGCACTACCAAAAGACACTTTCAGGAGTGCCATTGCAGATGTACTGAAAGTTTCGATCAATTAATAACATATAGCTATGAAACAAGAGATTAGCATATCATGGAAGGATGGGATGGCCTTCGAGGCCGAAGTTAACGGCCACAAATTGATGCTTGATGCCGGAGAGCAGCATGGGGGAAAAGATTTGGGTCCAAGGCCAAAACCATTGATGCTGGTTGCATTGGCTGGTTGTACCGCTATGGATGTGGTTTCGATCCTTGCAAAAATGAGGGTCGAACTCGACAATTTCGATGTTAAAGTTGAAGGGGAACAGTCTGAAGATCAACCAGTCCATTATATCAGTATGCACATTGTTTATGAGTTCTGGGGAAAGGACCTGCCAATGGACAAACTTGAAAAGGCAATCAGTTTATCCCAGGAACGATATTGTGGCGTTGCGGCAGTTTATCGCAAGTCGATGCCGGTAACCTATTCAATCGTATTGCACGATACATCCAACGGTCAGTCGGTTTAATCAAACAATCAAAACAGGATTACTATCTGTGTTGACCAAGGAATAGAATATACAACAAAAAAGAAGCATTTTCCATTTTGGAAAGTGCTTCTTTTTTGTATGTCAGTCGCTGAACTACTTATACTTGAATTGAATATTAGATTCCACCAAAGTGGTAGGCAAAACCAATGGCAAAACCAAGGTTGCTTTTCTTGTAACGTTCAGTATAATTGCCCACTACGTCATCCTTAAACAGCTTGTTGGCATCCTCATATTTACTGTATAAAGCCCCAAGGTCCAAAGTGAACTTTTTGGTTGCTTTCCATTCAATACCTCCGCCAACAGTGTTGGCTGGCGTATAATAACTAAAATCGCTCTGGAATTGTTCCAACATGCACATCTCGGTATGAAGATAACCCACACTCAAAGCAAATTTCTTGGTAACCTGATATTGTGTTCCAACCGCTACTTCCCATGTATTGAAGCCGATTACGCGTTTTTCGCCATATACATTGTTACCCCAATCCACACCTTTATCGTGGTAACTGTTATATGAAACCGATAGTTTCCATGCTTTCGATGCGTTGTAATCTGCACCAATTGAAAAAATAGAAGGAAGGTCGCTTGCGCTCGTGGCTTTATCAGGGAACATCCCCAGGTCATCAACCTTGGTAGCGTTGGTCAGGGTCAATTTTGTCTTAAACTCATACTTGATTCCAATGTTCAGATTTTTGTTGGGCGAAATATTTAAACCAAGAATTGGGGTTATTCCGGTTCCTGTCTGTTCGGCATCAACTGCTTTATCCGTTAAGGAATTTCCGGTAGCGATCAGAGTAGCCGCTTTACCATTCAATGTTGCAGCACCTGAGTTAAAGGTTGCCTGAACTGTTGAAAGGGGCATTGCATTGATTTGAGCTTGTGTTGCGCCAAGTCCCAATAATCCTGTCTCAAGTTGAGTCCTTTGGGCTTGCGTAATGTAATTTGCACCCTGAACCTGTGCCAATGTTAAAGTCCCTGCACCACCTGCAATCAAAGGTTGAACAGATGCAGCTGCCCCAGTAGCGTTATTGGCTGATGCGGTCAAAAGAGGTGCAGCATCGTTTTGCAGGAAAGTCTTTGCATTTGTTAAAGTACCATTTACGTTTACCTTAATATCCTTAATATAGCCATTGTATGTAGTTTTTGCAGGAAGGTAACGTGCACCACCATAAACTGAAAATATATCGTTGACTTTATATGAGACACCGCCCTGGATTCCCCAGTAAACCGATTCCCCCTTAAAATAAATATTAACACCATAACCACTAACTGTCTTGCCTATTTTGCTCAAATCAGCCAAACCTGGTACTAGTTTTGATATCGTTTTCTCAAATGAGGGTAGCCCCCTGTCAAAAGTAATGCTCCCACCACCACTGTTTGGTCCTAAGCCCAATGAAAAAGCAAACTTATCCTTTTTATAAATGGCAAATGCAGTAGGAAAAATTGGCGCCGCTAATGTTCCATCATATTTACCGGAATTTAGCAACGGAAACCCACTTTCAACAGTTTTTGTTTGAAACAAACTTTGGCTTTGGACCGCAAAATAAAAACCGTTTTCCATTTTCATTAAGCCCGCAGGATTGAAATAAACCGCATCAGGAGAAATTGATGCATTGCGTGACAACATTCGGATATATTGTGCACTCTGGTTGCCATTGGTGAGCAGGCCACCCGCAAAAACGCTGCTAAAACACAGTACAAGTCCGGTAATTACAATTAGCTTTTTCATTTATTAATTTTTTTAAGTGATGCAAATATATATAATAGAATTTAATAAACAATGCTTTTAATTGATTTACAGCGTTTTATGAACTTTTGAACGATTGGTTTATAAATTTGATAAATTTTAAAAGTTCATATTGTATTGATTTAGAACATCCAGATATTTCGTACGGGTGGTTTCAGGCAAAAACGAGCTCAGGAAAGAATTTTTGGCGATCTGGCTAATTTGCTCAACATTAAGGCCCAATGCTTTTGAAACCGCAATGTAATTATCGTTGACATATCCCCCAAAATAGGCAGGATCATCAGAATTCACTGTAACGGTCAATCCTTTTTCCATCATTTTCAGTATAGGGTGATCCTCTAACTTGCGAATGACTTTAAGTTTAAGGTTTGACAGTGGACAAAGGGTAAGCGGGATTTTCCTTTCTTTTAACAAATCCACAACTGTATCGTCTGTTAGGCAACTGTTGCCATGATCTACCCTTTCTACTTTCAATATTTCGACGGCACTCCTGATATTATCGGCAGAACCCTCCTCTCCTGCATGTGCTACTGTTAAATAACTATATTCAATGGCCTTTGCAAATGCTCTTTCGAATTTCGCGGGAGGATTTCCCCTTTCGGATGAATCGAGCCCAATGGCAGTGATGTGCTCGCGGTATGGTTTTGCCATCTCAAGAAGTTCAAGCGCAGATGCCTCGTCAAGGTGGCGTAGAAAGCACATAATAAGACAGGAAGTAATACCCAATATTACAGTTCCATCTTTTAAAGCAGCAACAATACCCTCTATTACAGTTTTGAAATCAATGCCATTGGCCAGATGGGTCTGCGGATCGAAAAATATTTCGGTATGTAAAACATTGTCCTTGCGGGCACGTTCAAGATACGCCCAGGTCAGGTCATAAAAATCTTCTTCGGTCTGTAGAACTGAAGCCCCGGCATAGTAAATGTCAAGGAAATCCTGAAGATTATTAAACTGGTAAGCCTTCCGAAGCTCCTCAACCGAACCATATTTCAAATTGACCTGGTTTCTTGCCGCAATTTTAAACATCAATTC
>CAIYPA010000501.1 GCA_903927965.1 uncultured Bacteroidia bacterium
GGTGGTGATAAAAAGTTCACTGGCATTGTTTGGGTTAAAGGTACATGAGCTGACATCAACTCCGGAAAGTATTTTGGTCCAGGTTGTCCCTGAATTGGTCGTTTTGTATAAGCCGCCCATGTCATTCCCATTTCCGCCCCATCCGCTATAGACACATGAATACCAGGTATTTTGGGTTGCATCGTTGGGATCAATTACAACATCGTGGCACCAGTATTTCTGGTTCGCACCCGACTTGTCGGTCCAGGTGGATGTTGTTGGCGAATACACAAAAATGCCGGAACTCGCTGTGAAAGCACCTGCCGGATTGCGCCTTCCGGAAAAGGAGCAAAGAAGGTTCCCGTTGTTCAAAACTGTCATTGTTGCCGGATGCCCTTCGGTACGGGGTGGTGCTGCGAGTTTTGTCCATGTTGACGAAGCGCCCAGATTGAGGTTATTCGTCACATAAATACCGCCCAAACTGCTACCGTAATTGACAACGGCGGCATACATCCGGTTGACGTTGTTTGGGTCGGTGGCAAGCCAATAAACAGGGTGCGCAAAATTGTGGAGGGTAGTCCATGTTGTGCCATTGTCGGCAGAGGTAATGACACCCCCTGTCCCGGCATCAAGGGTGGCGTCCTGTAAACGATAGCTTTTATATAGATCATGAACAGAGGAGGTTGCAGCATATAAGGTTGTATTGGAAACGTTCTTAACGATATGGTACATCGTGTTTATCGTAGCTGCCGTATAATCGAAGGCCCATGTCTGACCTGCATTCTTGCTCCGGATTGCAAAAATATCGGTATAGGCAGCAAACAGATTGTTGTTATCGGTCCAGTTCAGGAACCAGGCGGAGGTGTTTTCGCATCCAATACTTTTATAATACTGTTTAACTGGCGTATTTGAACCTGCCGCATGCTGGGTCGTCGGGTCAATATAGGCTTGGGTCCAGGTTGTGCCGCCGTTGTTTGTTTTTGTGGAAAAAGCCATATCACTGATTACCAACACATTTTTATTTGTTGGGGAAACAGCGATCCCGAAAAGACATTCAGGGTATCCCCATGTTTTGTCACCGCCCGTACCGCACCAGCCGGTAATCAGGTTTTGATTGCTGGCAGTATTGAAAGTCTGTGTCCATGTCCATGCTGAGCCTGCAGTAGTGGTTTTCATTACATTCGGTTGTCCGGTGGAACTGCCTCCTCCAAGATAGACCGTATTGATGTCGTTCTCGGCCATTGCCACAAACATCAGGTAATCTTTGTTAATGTCGATACCTGCGGTTCTGGAAGTCCATGTACCTGATGCATTGTCCATTGAATAGACGCCGCGGATAAATCCCCAGTAATCGGTGCCAACCAATCCCAAATAGATATTGCTCACAAGGCCGGTAAGGCAGACGAACCGGGTCGTGGTGCCAGCCTTCGCGGCTGCGAAAGAGAAGATCCGTTCATTTGCAGGAAGACCTGTCGTCGTTAAAGTAGTAAAGGAAGTGCCACTGTTGGTTGAGTAGATCACTCCGTCGTTTGATCCGATATAAATATTGGTGCCGTCAAAGAAAACACCACCAATGATGTTGCCGGCGCCATTGTCATTGGCCTGATGGATCCTTGTGAAAGTTGTACCGCCATTGCTGGAAAAATAGATGGAACTCCAATCGTTGATGATCACACGGTTCGGATTGTTGTAATCGGCCCATATGCTGAAAATCTCGTTGGAATCATCGGGGTTTCCGGTGAGCTTGTTCCAGGTTTTTCCACCATCGGTACTTTTAACAGGGAGAATGGAGTTGTTGGCGTAATTGATACTGTAGCGCGTTGTTGTATTTGTAAAACGCACTGCACTGTTTCTGGATGCCACCAATTGCCGGAAATCGACAATCGAATAGCTCAACCCAAAATCGAGGGTGTGGAAAAGTTCGCTCATGTCGCAAGCCACATAATATTCGTTCGGGTCGGCAGGATTGATGGATGGCGAAAACATAGAACCCCCACCCCCGATTCCTGTGGTGTTCCATGTGGTTGGAATCTGGGCAACGGAATTTTGCAACAAAAAACCAAGGATTGCGAATAAAATGAGCTTTTTCATCGAATTGAACTTTTCCCTTTTTTACAAAGGTACAATAAATTAGAAAATTGAATTGCCTTCATTTTAAAGCACCGTCGGGAGCTTCGCACACCGACAGGTTGCTGTACGGTCAAATCTTTCGGTAAATAGGTGAGTAGTCAAACTTGTCCTAATCAACCTTTCAAAACTATTTTTATCAGGATGAAGTGAATGAAGACCGCCAACAACATACCAGCACTTTCTCCCTCAGTACCTGTCATTGCGCGGAGTGCGGAAAAGATCACCTTTTGAAACTGGTATAACCTGCACTCCAACTTGTTCCGATCCATCGGAAAAGCAAGCCCAAACTAAGAAGTTCAGTCATAAAAACATTGTTTTGAAAGTGCTTCAAATATGGGATTGCCGCATCAAACATAATGACAATCCTAACCATTTAATATACAGACGTTTGATTCGCAATGACAATTTCAATAGGGAGATCTTTCAAAATTATAATCATGTCAACCATTTTGCCTCGCACCATCACTAATAGAACACCAAGTGCCGTTAGGCACGGCCCATGTTGTAACAACGGAATTCATTCCGTTGCCAAAAACCAAGAAACACAGCACCAAAAACATGTTCTGGATACCTCTACTGGCTTTTTAGAGAGTTGCCATCTCCGTCCGAAGGTCCATTGTCTCTTTCCCGAACATTTGATCGCGGACGGTTTATGCTATAGTGCTTTTACCCCGGGTTGCGCGGTCCTATGGTAATCTGAGTTTTGAAAGGTTTTTTGCTCGGGACCGCTTACCTGGGGTTATTCACGTTTTATCCCTTTCAGGGAAATGACCAGGGATGGATTTTGAAACGTTTCCAAAATTAGGAACTGCGCCACCTAGTTTTAAAAGTTAGATGAAGACAACAAACAAACTTGCAGCACTTTCACCCACATGACCTGTCATTGCGCGGAGTGCGGCACCGATGAAGTTTTATTGCTAATTACCTGAACTCCAAAGCAATCCCATTCTAAGAAGCACTATCCCAAAAACAATGTTTTGAAAGTGCTTCAAACATGGGATTGCTTCCCGAATCGTAAACTCTCGGGACGCGTCATCAAACATATTGAATCTGCCAACTATTTTATATACAGCCGTTTGGTTCGCAATGACAGTTCATAAAGGATGACCTTCCAAAATTAAATTTGTGCCAATTATCGTTGCAAACGACAAACCATTAACCCCTCGTTACAAACGAGGGGGATACCCTAACCCAACACCAACCTTTTGGGTAACTCGCGAAAAACCCCAAAAAATTTTCCGCAAAGGTGGATCCGTAACTTCGTAAGCCTTCAAAAAAGCATGTCAAAACCTCGCTCCACTTCAGTTTTGCATCACTTTTTTTTGGCTTACTCACTTGCCCTACCCATCCTGAGCTCAAAGGGATAGACCGGAATAGCAACCACCAAACTACGGGACGAGAACCACGCGAAAGCCCAGATTGTCTAGACTGAAGTCTGGGGCATCGTAATGCCGGTAATCTGAGGGACACATAAAATCTTCCTCGAGGAACGAGCCACCGCGATACACACGGCGTTTACCTGTAGCAGGCCCTTGTGGATTAGTTAATGGTAAGTTCCTATATTTACTGTAATAGTCGCTGCACCATTCCCCAACGTTTCCGCTCATATCATAAATACCCAAACTGTTCGGATTTTTAGTGCCTACTGGATGGGTCCTGATTTCACTGTTTTCATAATACCATGCATAATTGCGTAAATTGCTTTTAATATTTGTTCCTGCCCATTTTGTACGATTTGTTGCACCTCCTCCCGCAGCATATTCCCATTCTGCCTCAGTCGGCAACCGGTAGGTTTTGCCTGATTTTGAATTTAGTTTAAGGATAAATTCCTGTATATCGTTCCAGCTTACCATTTCAACAGGACCATTGTCACCATATTTATAAAATGAAGGGTTACTTCCCATAATGTCAACCCATTGTTTTTGGGTCACTTCGTATTTTCCAATGTGAAAATCTGAAACGGTAACGATATGGGCGGGTTTTTCATATTCAATTACACTGCTGTCGTTACCCATTGTAAATGTTCCACCTTTCACATAAACCATTTGGATAACCTTATAACTGTCATTGCAATTGATTTCATTCTTTTTTTCTTCAGCTTTTGCCGAATTTGCAGGATATTTCTCGATGTATCGGTTATAGCTATCGCACGTGTTTGTTGCTGTGGCGGTTTGCCATGCAGTTAATTCTTCCGTTAAATCTATTGTTCTTTGGATAAGCACATTAAGTGGAACTTTTTTAGTGCTGATTGGATCTAATTTCATCGATTGACTCAATTTCTGATAGGCATCATCCAATACTTTGTTAGTAGCTTCCAGTTCTTTGTTTTTTTGATATATGGAAATTGAAAAATAAACAACCATACAAAGAAAACATACCAATAGAGTATAAAAAATGAATTTTATACTGTTGCGCAATTTTAGGTTTGCCTGACGTTGTGCATCTTCGATTTTTTGCTTTTCTATCCGGGCATTGCGCGACTTCATGATGGGTTCAATTATTGTATCGTGGCACAACTCTATGCTGTCGCTGCCTGTGCTGTTCGGTTCGCTTCGCAATAAATGGCAGTTGATCAGCGTGTCCAATTCTTTGTTGTTTAAAGAGTCATTGCACACTATGCGATCCAATGAAACCCGGCTGCTGTTCCTTATCAATACATCTTCGATAAATATTTTGGCATCTGGTTGTCGATCAGCAGGTAATAATTCAATCGAACTTTCATAAAACTGAAGAAAAATCCCAGTGAAAGGCGGTATTTCTTCCTTTTGAATACCAATTGGATAAATATTGTCCTTTTGTTTTTGTATTGCTATGTCTTCAAGCTGTCTGCAGATCAATTGCAATATGGTGGTTTCAATCGCTATTTTACCGTGTTCCGTAAGTACATCAATGATGTGATTTATTGCTTTGGTATCAATTTCAAAAACAGGACAAAGGAAGCCATCCTGTTTGCTGGCAGCAGGTTTAAGTATGGCATCTTGGGCCTCGCGTGTCTTCTTATCAGTTTTTAATGGATTTAGCTCATAATAGTTTTCCTGAATATCAGGGAAGAAATCGGCAAGTTCGTTGATAAAGCTCAAATAATCGTAGCGGATCGCAAACAGGGTATGGATATCCAGGTTGTGGCGCAAAAAATCAAAATCCTTTAAACTTTCAACTTGCAGTTGATCAACCATATAATTCAAGGTGGCTTGCGGAATGTCAACCCTAGTAAGCTCGTAAAGTTCCTGTTTAAATTTCAAACGTTGCTCGTGCGGGTATGAAAAGAATTCTTCGAATTGGTCGAATACCAACAAGATCTTCCGGTTTTCGACAGATTGAAGTTTTTTGAAATAATACCACAATGGTTTTTCGTTGTGGCTTTCGTTGACCAAATTATCCAGCTCATCAGAGGTTACACCTTCTATCAACGGTCGGATTGCCAATCGGATCCTTTCAAGAGGGGGAATTGGAGTAGCGTTTTCATCGTAAAGATAAAAGCGTATGTTTAGGGTTAAAAAGTTAGATTGCATTTGAGGCAATACACCGGCATTGAGCAACGATGATTTGCCAACCCCTGATTTTGAATAAAGCAAGACACTTTTGCGGTTGCGTATGTATTTTTGCAGTTGAACGATATCGTAATCGCGCCCGAAAAAAATGGATTGTTGCCTGTCGGTAAACGAAACAACACCTGGGTATCTTCTATTTTGCATCGTTCAGTTTATTAATTGTTTCATCTCTCAATTTTTCAATGCGAATAACTATTTCTTGCAATTCGCCTTCATTATCGGTTTTCATTGCAAGAATACGTTGATCAGCAACCTTTTGCAGGGTTTGTTCAACAAAATACCGATATAGGGGCTTATACATTCCCCTTTCAATGCACTTTGAAAGCAATAATTCCACGAATTTCAAATAGTTTCCCTGGGCATTTGTAATTTTGAACTGCTGCTTAATAAAGTTACTGTGAACACTTTCCAAATCAGTGGGATAACATGAAAACCCTTTTGCTTTGACATCCAGACAGAACATAAGCAAGCGGTTGTACCACTTATTAAAATCAATGCCAATAAATAAAAGCCGATGGGCATTCCTGACCATATCGCCGATGTTCAATGGCATCCTAACATTTGTACCCTTCTGCATGTAATCGAAAAAATGCTCATGCATAAAGATGTAGAACCCTTTTTCATTGGCATTTCCTGGGGCTAGTTTATCAACCGGACTACCCAATGGACTTCCCAATAGATTGTACACTACAGGGTTTTCTACCGTAGGTACCTGGACATCCAATGTTTTGCCATTGTAAGCATAAAAGTTATGTGGCTTATTGTGTTCGTGGAAAACCTTACGGATTGTTTCATCAGGAGCAACCGAAACAATCAAAGGAAACGGAATTTTGGCAATGTTTTCGATAATTTGGTGTCCGATCGTGTTTTCTGTGGAAAATTTGTTGGAGTAATACTTCATGACCTTCATAAGGATGTCCTTTTCGGTATCGCTTTTATCCTGGCCTGGCATAAAGAAACTGTCTTTATCGTTATATTCCAAACCTTGTTTGCCAGAGGAGCGATTAAAGTTATCATGCAACGAAACACCATTTTCATCAACCGAAATTTCGGGACCTAAAAAAACGACACACTTGTTATATTGTATCGAATCGAGCAAATCGTCCCATTGAACTTCATCGAATAAATCAGCATCAACATTTTCGGGTTTGGTCTCTTTTGCAATCTGTAACCGTTCAAATTCCGCCAGTTTTTGGATTATCTCAGTAAACATGTTGTTTATTGACAGCTTTTTAGCCTTGACTTCCGGTTTTACCTGGTCGCCAATTATAATTGTAACAGTGCTGTTTTCAATATTTTGCAGGTTAATGTTACCGTCACCGAATGTATAGATTGAATTTTCCGGCATGATGTTGGATTATCTATTTATTGTGATTGTACTTTTGTTGATATCAACTGCTGTTATATGGCTAGTTCCAGAGACAATTACAGTATTTGTTTTGGTGATATTCTTAACTCCAGCAGTTTCCATCAGCAAATCAATCTTTTTGATCTGTTCTTCCAATTGCCCTTGGAGTTCTTTATTATCTTCAATTTCATATTTGAGAATACCCTGAAGCTCCTTTATTGTTTCTTCGTCAGCATTATTTTGCTTAATAAATTCAAGTTTCTCTTTGGCTGACTTTTTGGTAATAACATTGCCAAGCCATCCAAATAATCCGGTAACAGCACCACCAATGGCTGGGATCTTCAACAATTCGGTTGCCTGTCCCAAGATGGCACCGGTTTGGGTCACTAATTCGTTCATCGTGATTAAATTATGGGTTAATATCAAAACAAAGAAAATGATTAAAAATATTAAACGCAAATCCGATTAGATTGTTTTGTTTAATGTTGATATTTCATTTATCCTTTGATTCTTTGTCATATGCGCTGTTGAACTAAATCCCTTTCGGGATAGCTTTTTCCAACATTCCCAAAAATAATCAAAAACTGATTAATAGATCTTTGAGGCATTATTTATTTAAAATTTATTGTCGTATGAGAAAACGTATTGAACCAACGATTGTTGAAC
>CAIYPA010000502.1 GCA_903927965.1 uncultured Bacteroidia bacterium
GCAATAATAAAATCAATAATATTTCTTCTTTAAAAGAGTTGAAAAACATTCAAAAACTTGATCTAAGTCAAAATCAAATCAGCGATATTTACCCTTTAAAAGAGTTGAAAAACATTCAAACTCTTACTATAAATTCAAATCAGATCAGCAATATTTCTCCATTAAAAGAATTAAAAAACATTAAAGTGCTTGATTTAAATTCAAATCAAATTAGCGATATTTCTCGTTTAAAAGAGTTGAAAAACATTCAAGAACTTATTTTACATTCAAATCAGATCATCTATATTTCCTCTTTAAAGGAGTTGATAAACATTCAAAAACTTGATTTAAGTGGTAATCAAATCAGCGATATTTCTCCTTTAAAGGACTTGAATGGATTGCAAAGACTTAAGTTAGAATTTAATAAGATTCGCTTTTTATCCTATTGGATTATAGAATTCTCCAAAATGAACATAAATAAATGTCATAAACATCCCTATGATGAAGAAGATAATGAAACCTATGTTTATGAAGACAACAACAATTTAACAATATATCTTAACCCAATCGAATCACCTCCCATAGAAATCATCAAACAAGGCAAAGCCGCAATAAAGGCTTGGTTTGCAGCCAATAAGAAAAAACTAAACGAAATAAAAGTTCTATTGGTGGGCGATGCGGAGGCAGGAAAGACATCCATTTGCAAACGGTTAAAAGACAACACCTTCGATAAGCACGAAAAACAAACCGACGGGATAAAGATAGAAAAGCTGGTATTTGGGGACTTGCCCACCTTTTCGGAGCAAACCCAATTGCATGGCTTGTCGGCTTACTTGTGGGATTTTGGCGGACAGGAAATCATGACGAGCACGCACCGTTTTTTTCTGACCAACCGTAGTGTATATATTCTGGTTCTCGAAGCCCGGAACGATAAATCGACCGAGACACAAATACGCAAATGGCTGGAAAACATTACCACACAGGGGGGCAATTCGCCGGTGATCATTGCCGTAAACAAAATAGATGTCAATCCGGCTTTCGATATCGATTTGTACAACCTGAAAAAGGAATTTCCACAAATTGCTGGAACCGTGCGTATTTCGTGCGAAAAAGGCGAAAACCTGCACGAACTGAAACGATTGCTGGAAACCGCCATACCGCAAGCCGAACTGTTCAACACAGAAATTGACGAACGGTGGTTGAAGATTAAAGAGGAATTGCAGGAAAAAACCAAAGCCAACTTTAAATTGAACGAAAGAGAATACTTAGATATCTGCACCCGACACGAATTGACCAACCTTGCCGAACAAAACCAGTGTGTGCGATTTTTGCACGATCTGGGCATTATCCTCCATTTCGACAAAATGGACCTGGGCGAATATTACATTCTCGACCCGCTTTGGGTCACCACCGGCGTTTACCGGATCATTACCTCCGAAAAAGCAGCAAACGCTTCTGGAGTTGTGCCTTACGAAGAATTGAAAGAATTGGCCAATACCCTGAAAAACGAAACCGAAACCGGAGAATACTGTAAAATAGCCTATTCCAACAACGAAAGCCGCTATCTGGCCGACATTATGGAAGAGTTCAAGCTCTGTTTTTTTGCCTCACAGAAAAAACACATGCTTATCCCCGATTTGTTCAAAAAAGAGACCCCGGCAGTGGAAGTCGAAAAAATAATCCACAGTGCCGAAAAGCTCGAATTCATTTACGATTATCCATTCCTGCACCATTCGGTCATTTCGCGGCTGATCGTTGCCATAAACGGCGAGATACAAATCTTTTGGCGTTCAGGCGTTATCACCACCAGCAAATCGCTGAACGCAACCTGTTTGGTGCGTGCCCTGAACGACCAAATCCAAATAACCGTAACCGGCGACAAAAAAGACAAACGGCAATACCTGTCGCAAATCCGTTATTTTGTCAACCAGATCAACGAAGAATTTAAACTGAAACCAACGTTGTTGATTCCTTTATCTGAAAATTCCTTTATCGAATACGATGAATTGGTGCAAATGGAGCGCGAAGGCGAAAAAACATACCGGAATTTTAAGCAGAAAATAACCTACCTAATCAGCCAACTACTGGAAGGGATAGAAAGCAACGAAGAAATCCAGCGACAAAGTACGTCAATCACAACTAATTACAATACGATTAATGTTAATGGAATGGATAATAAAGTAGTTCAAGCAGCTACTGACAGCAAATTTAATTTTATAGAAAATTCTTATCCAACCATTGAAAACAGTCCAGAGATTCAAGCCATTGATTTGTTGATAGATAAAAAAGTATTCCTTGAAAAGGAACTGATTACTACTTACGACAGCGAAAAGAAGTTTGCTTTGCAGGAACAGATTAAAGAATTGGAAAATAGGATTTTGGGATTGAAAAAATGAGGAATTATGGAAAAATTTGTATTTGAAAAAATAATCGAAGCAAAGAAAAAAAGATATAAATATTTGTTTCTTAAAGATTGCAATTTAAACGAATTTCCGATTGAAATTCTTAATTTAAAAGATTTAGAAGTATTGGATTTAAGCAGTAGTTCACTTTCTAATTATTATGATAACAGAAGGTTAAATGTTCTCATCAATGACCTTGGTTTTGAAAATGTTGAAATACAATGTAAGGAAAATGCTAATAATATTGTCAATATTCCAAAAGAAATTTACAAACTAAAAAAATTGAGAATTCTAAATATACGCAATAACAAAGTACGAAAACTACCAATTGAAATTTTAGAAATTCCGACTATAGAGGTTATTGATATAGATGAAAATCCACTTGAAAATCCACCATATGAAATCGCAACAAAAGGAATATCTGCAATAAAATCATGGTTTGCAGAGCAAAAGAAAACCAAATCAATTCCAAATCCTTATGTAAAACTAATCCTAACCGGAAATACAACCGTAGGCAAAACATCACTTATCAATTTTCTTGTAAATCAAACATTTAATGAAAATCAAAACTCTACACATGGAGTAAATCCACCAATGCAGTGGAAGGCAACTGATAATCTACAAGTAAACATCTGTGATTTTGGAGGGCAGGAATATTATCATTCCACACATCAACTGTTTTTCAGCAACAATGCCTTGTATTTGTTACTATTCGACAAACAGCACAATTGTAACGGCTGGCTACAAACCGAAATAGATTACCCCGACAAAGGGCGAGTTACTGAAGAATTGGAGCATTTCGATTATTTCTATTGGCTGCGAAACATCCGGAATTTATCCGATAAATCGAAAATCCTCATGGTGCAAAATAAAGTGGAAAATATCAGGGACCGGATTTTCCCTGAAAACCAGGTTTTTGATGAGAATTTGGAATACAAAGTCGAAGATTATCAGGCAACCAGCGTGCTGAATGCTTACAATTACTTCAAAGAAAACCAACATTTTTCGCATGATTTTGAAGAATTGCAAAAACTCATCATCGGCAAGCTCAACGAAGTAAAACGTGGCGAAATATTTGAATACTACCTGAAAGCCAAGGAATTGATTGAAACCGCCGCCCAAACAAAACCGGTTGTAAGCATTGACGAATTTATTGAAATCTGCAAACCTGCCAACGAAAACATCGCTAATATCATAACCGATTCAGACGGCAACAAAACCGAATACACCGCATGGAAACTGATGTGCGTTTACTTCCACGAAACAGGAGTATTGCTTTACTATCCCGACAGTCCGTCCCTCAAAGAGAAAATCTTCATCCGCCCAACCTTTGTTACCGATACCATTTACAAAGTGCTGAATTACAAAGTAAAACAAGCCTATGGCCGGTTCACTTTTCCCGAGGCCGTACAATCGTTGGACAACAAAACCGAACTGGCACACGACATTATCGAATTGATGTCGGCACCAAATTTCAAACTGATTTTCAATGAACCCGAAAAGCCGGATTGCTACGTGGCACCCCAATATTTGGATGATAAAAAGCCGGCTGAAAACGTTCTGAAACACATTACCAAGAACATGGAAATTGGTTTTTCATTGGAATTTACCAATTTTCTGCCCAAATACATCCTCACCGAGTTTATGATCAATTATGGCCGTTTCCAGAAAGACGACATTATCTGGAAATATGGAATCGTTTTTGAGAAATTTGAAACTACCGCCTTTGTGGAATGTTTGTTCCACGACCGCAAAATTGTTTACAAATCCGATACTGCAGGCGATTTTGAAATTCTTAAATATGAAGTTTTTGATACGTTACGAAACATAAACAGGAATGACAAAAATCTGAAAATAAGCCTTGATACAATTAGTTATTATCCTTGTGAAGTATCGTTATATGATAGCAAAAATCCAATGTTTCGTATATTTGGATTAGATTATGAAAATTACATACAAACCATTAAAAATAAAAAGAGTATGACATTACAAGAGAAATTGGACCAACTTATTTTGAACGACCAAACGGCTGAGGCGCTAAGTCTTTTATTGGAAAATTCCAAATCCGACAAAGAAATACACAATACGCTTATCCTTTTAAATTCGCGTTTTGTAAGTAATGAAAGTGATTTTAATAAAGGTATCGTTTCACGCGACGACTACAAACGAAGTAAAGCACAAGTAATTCATTCCCTTCAACAAACAATAGTAAGAATCCCTGTCAATTTTCTTTCTTCTAGAATTGAAGGACAAGCGTTTTCAAAATCGACCCCCATTTCACACAAAGAAAAGCAAGGAGCAAATGCATTACTTGATGCTCTTATAGAAAAGAGACTTTTCCTTGAAAACGAGTTGATTTTGACTTACGATGCGGAAAAGAAATTTGCATTGCAAAAGCAAATCAAAGACTTGGGTATTCAGATAGAGGAAATGAAACAAAAAATTTAAGCTTGATTATGATTTATAGCAAAGTATATAAATTTAAACAATCTATTGACTACTAGAGCAATAGTGTAATCCTTAAGAATTAAAAGTATGCGAATCTATATCAATGAGTCAAACAAATTATCCGACCTTTTTGCGTTAATCAAAGAGAAGATACTTTTTCTCGAAAAAGAATTAATTATTGCCTATGACTCCTCTGCAAAATTCAAGATATTGAAAGACATAGCCGAAGCAAAGAAAACACTTCATCGGCTCGAAAATGAAGAAGCCGCTACAAAAACCGACATGGTACAATGGTCGTTAAGAATCGACAATTCGATTGAGACGGATATCGAATCATTAATTAAAGAAATTACCAATTCATTAAGACGAATCATCAATGAGCCATATTTGGAATACTTAAGCCATAGCTCAGGCAGTATAATATTAAATTATCAAAGTTCCATAGATGGGTATGTAAAAATAAAGGAATTTGTAAGCAACCATACTCTTAGTGAACAATTGGGCTTCAATATTTTGAATTTATCAGAACCAGTTGGAGCCATCGTTTTTATCAAATCCAGAGAGATTCAATCTGGTTTGGAGCCAACCATTAATACTTTTTTCACTGATGATATTGAAGATATAGAAGATTTTAACAGTGAGATAGTTGCAAAGGGATTTTTGCCACTAGTCGGTAGTATTCACATTCCGGTAGATGATATTGTACATTTTGGTTTTTCACTTATTTGTCATCCCAATAATATGCCGGAGCAGAGCGAGGTAATTGAATTACAGGAAAAATTCAGGCAGTATTTTAATACCTTTGTTGTTGTTGAGGGGGATAATCTACATGCAAATCTATCTCCCTTTGAAGAATTTAGCGGATTGCCTGTTCCTTTACAAGGCACTTTATTAGGTAAAGATTTATTAGCACAGGATTTGGTATTGAAAGATTTTACAGCAAAACTTCTCTACCCTGAAGCACAAACAGGCAAACAGTTTTGGCAAGAAGTCGAACAGGCTGGTTGCTTCAATAAATTATCAGATTTTTGTTTCCGTGTATGGGTAGTGCCTGGGGATGAGGTTATAATTAATGAGGAAAGTGATGGCAAAACGATAAATGTAAAGTTGGAAAAATTCGGGGGGCTTAAAGTATTGTGCGAAACAGACTATATATCCCTACAAAAACTCTCCAATTCAAGTCAGGCTTTCATAGAAAAAGAACATAATCAGGTGCTTGATATTTTTAAACAAACAATTCTACCAAGAATAGAAAAAGAAGTAAAGTTCGGACCAAGTTTTGGCCTTTTGCGTCAAATCTTTTCAGTTTTGATTATGTCCACATGGCTAAAACGCGTTATTGGGAAAAATGCCCCCTTTTTCGTTGATAGCAATTCAACCGACAAATACAATTTAAAGGTACTTGGTGATGAGCATAAACAGATACAAAAAGAGTATCTAAAATCTTTAAAGGAAGGGGTTTGGCATTATGTGAAACATAAATCTACTGATGATTTTGAAATAAGGAAAAAGGTTCGTTTAATGATGGCAGGAGGAATAGAATTTAAAATAATTTAAATGAGAAACCAAGAATTGATCGGTTATCAGGAAAACCTGGAATTGTTGATCCGCAAGAAAAATTTCCTGCAAAAAGCATTAACTACAGCATATGATGCTGAAAAACAATTTGCGCTCACCTTGCAAATAGAAGATTTAGAGAAACAAATCGCTGGTTTAAAAGAGAGAGTGGATGAAACGGCCCGGCACATCACCCAAATTACCATTGGGAACAATTCGCATAATAACCTCATTATAAGTGGCGTTTCCCACAGTACTGTTACAGTTCAAAACAATCAGGTACAATTGGACAGTTTATCGCAAAAGCTTGATGTTTTAAGCACCGAGATTAATGAGATGCGGGTTGAAAACGCACAACATAAAACGGATATATTGCAAGGTCAAAAGGCAATGAACGATGATCTAATTTTGGCTATAAATGGTTTAACTGAATCACAAACATTGACTATCCTTGAAAATATGGCGGCGGTTTTTATAGAATTCGAAAAAGAGATGGACGAAAAACTGTTGGAACAGTACCAACAAATTAAAAGTACCTCAAGCTTAAAGACGAAATTGGAACTTTCCATTCCGTTTATTAAAATGTTGGGGATCAATTTTAAAACAGAATTTGATGTAGTCGGCTGGGCCAATAAGATGTACGAAAGACATGAGTTGAAAATATTCAAACTCTTTGGGGCAGTATAATTGTAATAAATTGAATAGCAATATGATATAATCGAATTTTAAAGCATGACC
>CAIYPA010000503.1 GCA_903927965.1 uncultured Bacteroidia bacterium
AGAGGTTTTGTTTATGGTCCTTTCGAGGGAAGACTTGATCGACTCTCGCCTTGACCTTCAGATCATGCGTAATGCAGTTCCATTCTGGGGCTGCTCCAACTCCAACTTCTTCAAGACTCCAAATGGCGCAGGACCGGCCACCTCGGATATTGCCGCCCAGGACATCAAATTAGTGGAGACTTTTGGCCGTGGTATTGGCCGCGCCAGAGGAACCAACTACAGTACCAGGCAAATTTGGGACGACCCCAATGACCTTAGGCACAAGAAATACAACTGGATGAACATGGAGGACCTGGTTTATAACCATGCCAATCTGAAAACTTCCGACCCTTCCTATTATAATAAACCAATGCAGTTAAAAACTTCCGCCGGGGTTGTATTGACAACCGATACGATCAGGAACTGGTTTGGCTGGCCACATTATAAGATTTACACTCCCGACCCACGCAGAACACAACCTCAGGGTGGCTCTTACGACTGGTATGTTTTCCGTTTGGCAGAAACCTACTTGTTACGTGCAGAAGCTTACTGGTGGAAAGGCAACCAGGCTGCTGCCATGGCCGACATCAACAAAGTCCGTACTAGGGCGTTGTGTGCACCCTATACCGATGCATCAAAAATTGACATCGGAACTGTTCTTGACGAACGTGCCAGGGAGTTGTTCTGGGAGGAGCCCCGTCATACCGAACTCGCCCGCATGTCGTATATCTTTGCCAAAACAGGTAAATCCTACAATGGCAAAACCTATACAATTGCCAATTTTGGAACCAGCAACTTCTACTATGACAGGGTGATGTCGATCACCGACTGGTACAATAAGGGGGTAAAAGCCAACAACGGACAGGCCTATACAATGAGTGCCTATCACGTTTTATGGCCGATTCCACAGGCTTCGGTGAGCTCAAATACAAAGGGTGTCATCAACCAGAACTATGGTTACGACGGATTTGCAAATAACAAAGCACCGTTGGATGCAATATCACCAGAAGACGATATTTAGTTGTTTATTTATAAATTTAAAAACCGGACTGTTCAGGAAACTGGACGGTCCGGTTTGTTTTAAGATATAACCGTTTATAAATGAGTACAATCTTATGGCCAAATTTAATGAGTAGGTCTATATTTATCTGTTGAGATTTCCTTGTCAGTCAAACAATCCATAAACAATAATTTTTGAGCAGAAGCCACAATGATAATTTTGATCGTTTTAAATTTATTGCCAGCGGCATATTGGAGCAATTGAGCTGTGGCTTTTTCGATGGCTAGTTTTGTTGCGGACACCTCTTTTTCCGGCGTTTCAATTTCAACGGATTTCAGGTATTTCAACTCGATAATGTAATCGTATTTCACATACTGGACAAACCGCCGGTCTGGTTCGAGGCAAATGTCGGCATAACCTTTATTTTTCTCTTTTTCGCTTGTCACATCATAGAGATTGGTAAGGTTCAGCCAAGCCAATAAGAAGATCTTTAGCCCTTCTTCATGGAATACAAAATCGCGAACCGAGACAGCTTCGAAGAACTTGTCCAAAATATGTTGGAACAAAGGCCGCCAAATGCCAGCAAGTGCCATCTGGGAAAAACCATTGTTAAGAAAATCAACCTTAAGGTCCAATGAATAGAATTCGTTGACGGCTTTGCGGATATAATCCCATAATAAATTGTTTATAAGCTTATTGGGGATTTTAAACGTGATATTGCCAGCAAAATCAATATTTTCAATCGACAAAAATCCAAGATAAAACAACAGTGATTTAAACCTGTTGTCAGATATAAGTTCATCGAGAGCAAAGCTTCTTACCAAGGTACTCACCGTTTGTTGGGTTTCTGCTATTTCACTGAGGATGTTAAAATTGCCGTTAAGTTTTTTGTCCTGAAGGATCAGGAAACGCAATTTTCCATAATCGGTCCGTAAATTCTCATCGATCAATTCAATTGGGACTACGTTGCCCCTCAAATAATCCTTTATGAAATAGAGGATAGAGGTCGAATTGAACAGGTTCTTGATTATTAAACTATTGTCAAAACAGTAGTTATCATACCACTCAGATAATAAGGGGAATAGCTTTTCGTACTGTCCTGGGATATAATAATCAATGAGGTCCTTGAGTTCTTCCCTATCAAAACCGACCATTGCCCCGAAATCGGGCCAGAGCGAAATATTGTCGCCTATGTTGAACCCGCTTGTCACATCTGCCATTACCAATGGCGACACGCCCGAGATAAAGAGCCGGTCTATTTCCCTGCTGTCGGTCATCCCTTTGATAAGGGTGAAGAAATTGCGCAGAAAACCGCCTGAATGGGTAATTTTATGATAGGTTTCTGCATTGTGTTCCATCAATACGTTATTGGCAAAATTGTCATATTCATCAATGATCATGTAAAAAGAAACATTTTTCCTTTTCATTTCGCTGTGAAAAACAAGCAACATATCGCCCGGATCAATTTGACTTTCTATTTTTTTTGAAATCTCTTCATCCAAACCGTACCTGGTTTTGTACTTTGAGATAAAAGTATCCAGCGACACCCAAACATTCAGGCAGAAACCTTGTTTAAGCTGTTCGATGGTTCCCTGTGTCTTAACCATCGAAAAATTAAACCGTAACACAGGAGACGAATTTCTTAAATGAGTTGGATTTTGCCCAATGTAAGTGTCCCCAAACAATCTCTCAAATTGCCCAGCGGCATTGATATCATAATAATTTTCGAGCATCGAGATAAACAGGCTTTTCCCAAACCGCCGGGGACGGAGAAAAAACAAATACCTGCCCCCCAGGTTTTCTATTTTTTCGATGAACATGGTCTTATCGACAAAATAGTAACCATCGGTTTTAATTGTCTCAAAACTACTTATCCCGTACGGTATCTTTTTCATCTCATTTATATTCTTATCCAACAAAGATAATGAAAGAAATTATGAAGCAAGAAGGTTCCAGAAGTTAAAAAATCTTCTTATGCTGGTTCCCATTCCTTTTTCAGCAAACTGAAAACCTTTAAATCAAAAAACTGGTCCCCATGACGTTCCCCGTCCTTTTCAATCCCTTCAAAGGTGAATCCCAAGCGGATGGCAACATTTTCGCTTGGCACATTGCCAACTGCGCAACGGATGGTCACACGGTTCATCCCCATTTTTTCAAAGGCAATCCCAATCAGTTCATGGCACGATTTTGCAATGATCCCATGCCCCGTCATCTCTTCGGTCAGCCAATAACCAAGCTCCGTCTTTTCGTTCACCCTATCTGTATTGTGATATCCGATCAATCCTGCAAAACTACCTTTGTACCAGATCGTATAAACCTCATTCAGCGACTCTTCCCGATACTTCATCACTGTTTGTATAAATGATCCACTGTCGTTGACAGAACTTGTCGTACAGACAAAAGGCAACCATCTCCCCAGGAAATCACGGTTCTGATCAATGGCATAAAAAATAACAGGAGCATCGTTTGGGTTTAGCCGCTCCAATAAAATTTCATTCGTGACAACTATACTTTGCATTTTGAAAGGTGTAAAAAAACCCGGACTTTTCAATCCGGGTTTCGTTTTTATACTTTAAAATTCAGAATTTTATAACATCTGGTTACTCAAGAACGGCAGCGATACCCGGTAATACACGTCCTTCGAGGTATTCGAGCATGGCACCACCTGCAGTTGAAATATACGATACTTTATC
>CAIYPA010000504.1 GCA_903927965.1 uncultured Bacteroidia bacterium
ATATGGCAAGCCATGTCACCAAGGGCGCCAGTCCCAAAATCCCACCAACCGCGGAAAGTCCATGGCGTGTACATCCTATGGTATGGTCGGAATTTGGCAGGCCCGATAAACAAATCCCAGTTCATTGTTTCCGGTGGTATCATCCCTTCTTTTGGACGCGCCAGAGCTTGTGGCCACAATGGACGGTTTGTAAATGCCTCAACTTTAGTTACATCCCCGATCTCTCCATTCCATAACCATTCCTGGATCAACCTGACACCTTCGGCTGAGGATCCCTGGTTTCCCATTTGTGTGGCAACTTTATGTTTTACAGCAAGTTTTGTCATTAATCGCGACTCGTAAACCGAGTGCGTCATCGGTTTCTGGACATAAACATGTTTGTTCAACGTCATGGCATGTGCCCCAACGATGGCATGGTTATGGTCGGCAGTGGCCACTAAAACCGCATCGATCGACTTGTCCATTTCCTCGTACATCTTGCGCCAGTCCCAATAACGTTTTGCTTTTGGGAAATAGTCGAAACATCTTTTGCTATGGTCCCAGTCAACATCGCACAAAGCCACGATGTTCTCCGATTCCATATTTTTCAGGTTTCCGAAACCCATGCCGCCAATTCCGACACCGGCAATGTTCAATTTATCGCTGGGAGCCTTATGTCCCAGTCCTGCAATGGTGTTCGATGGAACAATTGTAAGTGCCGTGGCTGCTACAGCCGATGTTCCAATAAATCCCCTTCTCGAAAATTTGTTGTTTGGATCCATTTTAAAGTGTTTGGTTGTTAAATTGATGATTCTGCGGCCCAGGAAAATCACCGCTGATGATGTAAATATAAAGAGGATTTAAGACAACTTTCATACATATTTTGTCCGATTTATGCGTTAAAAATTGACGTAAAAAGTTGTTTGTAGCGACTCCCCCTCGTTTGGAACGAGGGGGTTAATGGCCTGACGTTTGTAACGACAAATTCAATCAAATTGAACTTATCTGTAATTCGTTCACCACCCCGGCTTTGCCACCCCTCCAGCGGAGGGGAATTTCAGAGAACGACTCGTATTTTAAAGGTGAGAACTTTATGAAAATGAATTTCTAATATTTCTGAAATCTATTGAAATACAATAAGATATAAACTCCTGAAAGATAATTCACTTAGAACTGCGATCCATTCCCCTCCATTGGATGGGTGCCCTTTAGGGTGGGGTGGCAGTGAGCACTCCATCCGGTTAAAACCGAAGGTTATTATTGGGCAACTCCTACCGGAGTTACTTTTCAATTTCCCTCATTTGTAACACCATCCCCCTCGTTTGAATTTATCCCCCTCGTTTGCAACAGCCAGCTCCGATTTATCGGAGAGGGGTTAATGGTTTATCGTTTGTAACGATGAGAAGCACCAAATATTATTTAAAGTGATTTTTGTTAAAAATCTTTTCTTAGTTTTACGATCACAAATTCCTTTAGCTTACCGGATTTATGAACACGAGAACCCTATTTCCCCTTTTGCTTCTGCTTTCAATGAGCAGCACCCTACTTGCACAACCAAAGATCAGCGTAAAATCTTTTGAACGAAAAGAAAACGATTTGACGGCCCGCACCTATGCTCCTAAAAAGGATCAGAACGGCGATGTTTGCGCCATCATTAAAGTTGTCACCACACAGACAGGTTTTACATGGGACTCCGATGGGTTGGGAATTGTTGCTGCAGAACCCAAGACTGGAGAATACTGGATTTATGTCCCTTATGGTGCCAAGCGGTTGACCATTCAGCACCCACAATTGGGAATCCTTCGCGATTATACCTACCCGCTTCCTATTGAAAAGGCCACCGTTTATATACTGGAATTGACAACAGCCAAAGTGACTACTATTGTTGAGACTGAGCAGATCGCTTCGCAATGGCTGGTCATCAATTCAATTCCTTCTGGTGCTGATATTTATATCGACGAAAAGCCTGCCAACCAGACCCCTTACCAGAACGAGCTGCCAATTGGCAAGCACACCTATAGCCTCAGCCGCGACCTCTATTTGCCAACCGCTGGGGTCGTGGATCTCACTGCCGACAAAAAAGAGACCGTAAACGTGTCAATGAAACCAGACTTTGGCTCTTTGAAAATCTCTACCACTCCCGAACCTGGTGCAACGGTTAGCATCGACGGACAATCCACAGGTAAGGTAACACCATGTACTTTGGAACAGGTAAAAACGGGCGAACATACCGTGGCGATCCGCCTGAACATGTACCAGACCGCTACCCTGAAAATTACGATGCAGGCCGGTGGGAACCTCAATTTGCCGGTGGCCCTGACACCTACTTTTGCTAGGGTGACGGTAACGACCAATCCTGCCTCCGATATTTACATTGCCGGCGAGCGCAAAGGGAACGGGACCTGGGAAGGTAGGTTGCTGCCCGGCATCTATAACTTTGAAGCGAGGAAAGAAAAATATACTCCCGCTTCCGAAAAACGTGAGGTGATTACCGGCCAGCCGCTCTCAATTACCTTGCAGCCTGTTGCCAAAACTGGGATGTTGAAGGTGATGACCACACCTACCGACGCAATCATTACCTTGGGCGGCGAAAACAAAGGGACAGCTCCTTCAACGCTTCGCAACCTGTTGGTAGGTGACTATACCCTCGAGCTCAGTTTGCCCGGTTATGCCAATATCTCCAAAACCGTTACAATTGTTGAGGGCGAAACGGCACAGGTTACAGAGACACTTGTTAACAGTAGGGCTGTAACGATTAATTCAGAACCTCCTGGGTTGGCACTTTCAATTGATGGCAACCAAGTTGGACAGACCCCGTACAGCGGGAGCCTCACCTTTGGCAACCATGCTTTGCAAATACAACAGGGTGATTATAAGGCTGCAAAAACAGTTTCGATTTCCCAAACAGGTGGCGAAACTTCCTTTACTTTAAGCTTTGGTTCACAATCGTTTACCGAAACTATAAATGGCGTAAGTATTGAAATGGTCGAAATTTTTGGAGGTACTTTTCAGATGGGAAGCAACGATGGAGAAGGTAACGAAAAACCAGTCCACGCCGTAACAGTAAGCGATTTCAGCATTGGTAAAACAGAAGTAACGCAAGCCCAATGGGTAGCCATTATGGGCAGCAATCCAAGTCGGTTTAAGGGCGACAACCTTCCTGTAGAGAAAGTTAGCTGGAACGATGTTCAGACATTTTTAGGTAAACTGAATGAAAAGACCGGCAAAAACTACCGTTTGCCAACCGAAGCAGAATGGGAATATGCAGCACGGGGTGGCAACATTTCACGTCATTATACCTTTTCAGGCAGCAATACAATTGACGATGTTGCCGAATATGAAGGGAACAATAAAAAAAGTACAAAGCCTGTAGGAGGCCGCAAACCAAACGAATTGGGACTTTACGATATGAGCGGCAATGTTTGGGAGTGGTGCCGTGATTGGTTTGGTGCTTATCCGGTATATGCTCAAACCAATCCCCAAGGGCCTTCTACAGGCATGCGCCGTGTGGATCGCGGTGGCTCGTGGATCGACATCCCTGCACGTTCGGCTTATCGCGACTTCATTTCACCTTCCGACAGTTACGACAACCTTGGCTTCCGTCTTGTACTTGTCCCTTAATTTGGTGGTGCTATTTCGCTTTTCTTTTACATCGCTTCCCAAGGCGTTTGCCATTGGGTTATGTATTATGTTTTCCCAAGGCGTTGCCATTGGGCTAGAATAAATAAGGCTTTCAGCCTGTTGATTGTGCTGGGATGCTGACCTACCTCCAAAATACTGAATATCCCTGAATTTTGAAGAAAGGATCATCTTTAATGTGCAATGTCATAATCCAAGCAGGATCATCGCCACGTAGTGGCAGCATACCCTGGCCCAATGGCATTGCCTTGGGAAATGCAAAACAAAATGGTCGGCACAAATTTTATTGGGATGATCTTCCTTCAAGGCTGTCATTGCGAATCAAACGATTGTATATTAAATGTTTGGCAGGTTCAAGGTGTTTGATGAAGCAATCCCATGTTTGAAGCACGATCTGGAACATTGTTTTTTGGATAGTGCTTTTTAGAATGGGATTGCTTTGTCGTGAAGAAGATTATCATTCAAATTTAATTCTGTTCAGCACTCCGCGCAATGACAGGTCCTGAGTTGAAATGCCTTTCAAATGTAGAGCACTATTTTAGCGAAAGCAAAGAATTCACCTTTGCATAATTGAACCTTTTAAAATACCGCAACAGATAATCTTTGATAAGACCATACACCTTTTCATTTTGATGGCAATGGGACAGAATTTGATCGATTGCTATAATATATTCATTTTCTTGCTGTTCAGGAGATTGTCCTCTTTGGTAGTAGCTCGACAGATATTTGTAAACCTTGTCGGTGTAAACCAGTGAATTGATCAAGGTTTCATCGCTAAAATCAATTCCATTAAAAAAATCCTTTTTGAATATCGTTTTGCGTTCCTCTTTTGTCAACGCACCATCCAAAACCGGTTCACGATAGGTTGAGATCAGTTTGGAAGCAAATAAACCCGGATAATCTTTAGATATTTGATCAATCAATTCATTTCTAACAGTTTGAAGCTGGTTGTATTTTTTCGTTTTGTTTTCAAACTCATTCCTGGCAGCCGGATCTATAATGCCATGTTTTCGGAAGAAATCGATCTCGATATCCAACTCTTTTATCAATTTTTGGGTTTCAGTTTCTTCCTTTTTGAAACCAAACCACATCCTGTTCTCCTCCGACCGGATCACATTCAAACTTTCTGTTGGTGCGTCAAATTCGGTTGTAAATTCTATATCTTCTTTATTGAAGATAAAGTCAAGTTGATGTCTTGGTTCATCTTTTGCTTTTCCTTTTGAAGTCCTGGTGAAAAGTAGCCGGTACATGCCAACAGGAAATCCCTCACGAAAATGATAGGTCCCATCTTTATTTATTTTAACCATGGAATCCAATACGGTAAGTTGATCTCCTATAATTGATTGTAAGACAATATGATATTGTGTTTGATTTTTAAAGTGCAATTTCAAACTATAAGGTTGGATTGCCATCCCATTATAACTGGCAAGGAACAAAATCAAAATTAGAAGGTGATACTTCATCAGCTTTTTTTAATTGGTGATGGTAATTGTTTAATAGCAATGAATCGATTTCTTGAACCAACTTAAAAGTTGGACTATTCAATTGGCCTATTCAGTAAATCCCCTTACCCTCATAACCTCCTGTTTTACAAACAGTGCCATTCCGGTTTTCATTTTCCTGAAATTTAGCTTTTCATAAAAAGGTTCCTTGCCCGGCGAGGCATAAAGTATAAAACTACAGCCCGGAAGCGAGTTGACGATGTGTTCCATCATTATTTTCCCAATACCACGACCTTGGTACAAAGGTGAAACGGCAACATCATAAACTGCAGCCTGGGTCACACCATCCGAAATGGCGCGTGCAAAACCAATCAACAGTTCATCATCATAAACAAATACAACTGAGGCACTTCCTGAAAATGACTGTTGGTGAACTTCCGGTGTACGAAAACCCATGCCAACGGTTTTTAACAATTCAGGGACAAGTTCCCAGTCGATACCTTCACAATTGGTTTGGAATTTTAAGTTCATTGACGGTCAAATTGTTATATTAAAAGCAATGGCTCTATAATGAAATGCGGCTGGCTTCTGGCGGATGGCAACTTGCGAGCCTAAGAAAATACTTTGGAATCCATAAAGTTGAAAGCACAAACAGTTTGTGCGTGAGCCTATTCTAAATTACAGGCAGGACTCCCAATTTTTCA
Source organism: uncultured Bacteroidia bacterium (assembly GCA_903927965.1). Lineage (GTDB taxonomy): Bacteria > Bacteroidota > Bacteroidia > Bacteroidales > Prolixibacteraceae > JAAFHB01. Next base: position 5,765 of record CAIYPA010000504.1, read on the forward strand.
TGGATTGCCAGTCGCCAGAAGCTAGTCGCCAGTCGCTGTCTACGTGAACCTCATTTTTCAATTAATGGCATAATCAACTTCCTTCCACGAACCGCCAGCCGCCAGTTGCCAACCGCAAGTAACAGTTTGTATGTGAACCCAATTATCATTTAAATGCAGAATCATCTTCCTACCACGAACCGCCAGCCGCCAGTTGCCAACCACCAGTACCAGTTCGTATGTGTACCCAATTATCATTTAAGCTCAGAATCATCTTCTTACCACGAACAGCCAGCCGCCAGTTGCCAACCGCCAGCCGCTGTAGATAAAAGTAACCAGGCAAACACTCCACGCCAACTCTCCCATAGAACTGCACCTACTCCACCTTCAAATCAAATCCTTCCCAGAAACTTTTGTCATAAGCCATTTCGGAATAATAGGTCCTACCTTTGACAAGTGTTGGATTGGATGTATTTAACTCCAAGGGAACCAGATAATTGACAAAAGATTCTAATTTAGTCTCGCCAGATGTTTTGTTTTTCCAGGTGTGATGGCGGTTGCATTTCAAATAAGCCAGGTTGTATCCGGTTTTCCCTTTGCGATAGATCGTGCTGAATTCGTACCCGATCGACACAGGGATCAACCTCTGGACACCTGCATTGGCAAAGGCACGGCCCAAAGTATTGAAGTCGGATGCTTTGACGAGGGTCTCATTTTTTAGCACCGCGTAATTGGATTTGGAAACTGTCAACTTGCCTTGATAGGAGGTGGCATAAAAATCGCCGGTCTTGCTCAGATCAGGTTTCCTCAGACGGTAGTTGATCACCCATACGGAATCACCTTCAAATTGCCCTTGACGGTCAAGCTTCAGATCGTAATTCGACAGATAGCTGATATCCAGAATGTTCCCTTTAACTCTGACGATATCAAGGTTCAGTAGGTCATCGATCGGGTTCATCCCATCAGCCAGGTTCTTGACTTCAAAATTCCGCCTGATCCCGAGGAAATTGTAATTCCGGTGTTGAAAGGCATTTAAAACCGATTCCCTCTGATAACCTTTCGAATCGCCGTATTCAACAATCGCTTCGTCGATCCGTTTTGGATCCTTATTGATTGAGGCCTCACCTTTAAAATAGATCTTCTGACCAAAGGCACCTTTGATATAATTACTGTCAATATGTGAGATCACATTTTTGAGAATCCGTTGCATTTCGACCGATCCGGCAATCACATCGACAGTTCCGATCTCATAGGAGGTGGGTATCATTTCGACCTTAAATTGGTCCTTGAAGACTTCGCTGATCGCAATCCTAATCGTCTGATAGCCGACAGCGGATACAATCAGGTAAGTCCCTGTATTCGTGGGTGGTACTTCAAATTCAAAATTTCCAGACAAATCGCTGGGGGCACCTGTAAAAGTCCCTTCAATGCTAATGCCGGCATAGGAGATTGGTTCCTTTGTTGACTGGTCCGTAACCGTTCCTTTGATCTTGTTTAAAGGTTGGGCGAAACCAAAACCCACCGATAAAAACAAAAAAATGGCAATTGTTATCGTCTTTGGCATAATCCTAAATTTTGATAAAGATAAAAAAAAGCCTCCGTTTTTTGAAGGGGCATCAATTAATTAACTTTTTTCCCTACATTTGTTAGCGACAACAATAGCAATATCCATCATGAAAAAATATTCGATCAAATTCATCGCGTTGGGATTTATCGTGTTAAGCCTTTTAACCTCCTGTGTTTCAAAGAAAAAATTCGTTGAGGCCGATACTGCCCGGATCAAGGCTTTGAGCAGGGGCGACAATCTGACAAAAGAGGTAGCAGCCTTAAAGGTCAAAGGCGAAGACCTGAAAAAGGAGTTCAATGCCATGCAAAATGAACTACGGCTTTCGAATGCCAGAAAGGATGCCTATATTGACTCGCTGAGCAAAAACCTGGTTGGATTGTCGAAGGATATTTCAAAAAAAGATGAATCCCTTAGTGATCAGGTGTTCCAATTCCAGTCGGAAAAGGTCCAGTTGAACTCGGCCCTTTTGCAACGGCAGTCCATGATCAATGAACTTACGCGGAAAATGAACGAGCAGGAGAATGAAATTGCTAAATTAAAACAGGAAGTTGAAGACCTAAAATCTGGACTTTCAAATCAGAAACAGGAGATCGAGTCGAAAACCGAATCAATTTTCAACCTTACGGACCAGACCAAAAAACTTCAGAATGACATCGATCTGTATAAAAAGGAGGTAGGTTCGCTTAAAAAACAATTGAAACCCAAAGCGGCAACGAAATAGGGATTGGCGGCTAGCTGCTGGCAACTGGCTGCTTGCAACTGGCACCTTCCAAAGATAAATATCATACTCAATTTGATGTGAGTACATCTATCATCGAAGAAGAACAGCAAGTTGCCAGTTGCCAGAAGCCAGTTGCAAATGTTTTTATTTCGTCTCTTTGGCCAATTTTAACGCCGCAGTAGTAGTATAATATTTTGTGATCATGTTAGGAACTTCCCACTCAGGAAGTTTGCCATCCTTAAGGAAACCAAGGTATTTTTCGGTAACCTGGGCAAAATGGGCTTCATGCGTCACTTTGTATTCAGCGGGGATAACCACTTTCCACGTATTTTTATCCAAACTTTCAAGCGTAAGACCTTTTTGTGGCAATCCTTGGGTCACAAACTTTTCAAGATTTGCAGCAAATACCTTTAAATCAACTCCTTCATTTGCTTTGATATACAAGGTAGGATCGTTCTTTTCTGCAACACCCTGACGGATTTCGAGGGTTGCTTTAGATCCGCGCATGATGGA
>CAIYPA010000505.1 GCA_903927965.1 uncultured Bacteroidia bacterium
AAATGTCCATACAATACCATGCTTTCTCCAGGCCTTCAAACCAGTAGATGTATTTCCCCTCAGGCGAAATATCGATTGTAAATGATTTTTTCGTAAGAACTTGTTTCTTCGTAGAAGCATTCATATCGAGTAAATAAACATCCCGATAGTTTGCATCCTCCCATGATGCCAGCTTTTCATAAGGTTTATTGGCATATCCGATGGCCAGTTCGCCGTTCCCTTTTTGAATGGTCCTTACCCTTGTTATCAAAGTGTCTGCCATTTGAAAAATTTTCTGGTCCTGAATCCGATAGACAGCCATATAACTCTGTTTAAGGTCGTTATCCAATTCCTTCAATTGTTGAGGCTGCAACCGTCCATCCTTCCAGTTCCAAATATCAACCCTTGTTTTTTCCTCATCGAGCAAAGTATCTTTGGGTTCAGGCAAAATTTTGGGAGCAGTCGCAAAATAGAGCTTGCTCCCGTTTTCAGCAAAACTGATTTTACCATTTTCACTGACTTCCCAATTTTTGGGAATGTCAACGGTTGAAGTATCGGCAATTTTAACAGGTGTTGAATTCTTTTCGGTCCAAAGTAAAAGATCGTAGCGTTTAACTTTGGCAGTATCTTTTGTAAACAGGAATGCCATTTGCTTCCCGGCATCATCAGGAACGGTTTTTTTCGCGAGGCCCGTAGCTTCAAATAATTTATTGACCTGAAGGCTATGCGTATCGAAAAGGTAAACGGCAGTAGAATCCACAGTATCCTTCTTCAAGGTAATAAAAGAGCAGATCGCCCCATTTTTCGAAAAAGCAGCTTCGGTAACATTGTCATAAATGAATTTGGCCCCGGTAACCGGATTAGCGATTGTGAGCTGCCAAACCTCCACATCTTTAAAAGCAACTTTCTTGGGTTTCTTTTCATTTGCTTTGGTATTGGATCCTTTGGACTTAACTGCGCTTGAATCTTTGGGTAATGCTGATTTTAAAGAATCAGTGACTCCATCTTTTTTCAGTTCTTTGGGTTTTTCGAGCAAATAGGCCATCCACGATCCGCCCTCTTTTGGCAATTGAAAAGACTTTAGTCCGGGAATTCTGATCAACGAATCGGTATTCAAAAGATAAATTCCCAAAGAATCTTTGGGCAGGTCTTCTTTTTTTGTTTTTGCCAATTTGAGCTTATGTAGTTTATTTTCAGGTTGTTTGATTTTAAACGCGATAAGATCGGATGAGCTGCTGAACTGGGCTTCCAGGCCACGTGCAATTGAGTCACGGCTTTGTTTAATAAGGTTTTGAAAATAGAGGAAGCCATCTCCTTTTTGAGGATTGATTTCAAACGACACCCATTCACCATTATCAGAAATCAAAGGCTTGGCCAAATCCTTCCAACTGTCATAAACAGAATGAGTAAGCACCTTTTTATCAGATTGTTGTGCATAAACGAATGCGTTTATCCACAAAAACGCACACAAAATAGTTAATGAAAATTTCAACATAGTCAAAGTATTTCGGGAAAGTGGTGCAAGATAATTCAAAATATGGAAACATACTATATTGAAAGTCGTATCCTTATAAAATGTTGAACAAAGGTAATTCATTTTGAAATGAATAATTGACTATTTTTACCCGGTTTTTCAAATAACCCATCGCTTACTGTCGTTCAAATTTATCATTCTATGAAATTCAAATCATTCAAATTAAGCATCTTAGCTATTTTAAGCCTTATGTTTTCATTCAGTAGCTTTGCCCAGGATGAAGCACGTTTAATGCGCTACCCCGACATCAACAAAAACCTGATCGCTTTTGTGTATGCAGGGGATATCTGGACTGTCGATTCAAACGGGGGCGAAGCCAGAAGGCTTACCTCCCATTCAGGACTGGAACTTTTCCCCAAGATTTCCCCGGATGGGAAATGGATTGCTTTTTCTGGCGAATATTCAGGTAGCCGACAGATCTATGTGATGCCTTCGACCGGAGGGACGCCACGGCAAATGACTTACTACAATTCGGTTGGGGTGATGCCCCCGCGTGGTGGATATGACAATGTCGTTCTTGACTGGACTTCCGACAGCAAAAATATCCTGTTCCGGGCCAACCGCACAGAGTTTGGTGAGCGAAACGGGAAATATTACATGGTTAGCCTTGATGGAGGACTAGAAAAACCGTTGCCCATCGTGAACGGAGGTTTCGCTGTTTTGTCTCCCGATAACAAAAAGATCTGTTTTACGCCAGTTGACCGCGAGTTTCGTACCTGGAAGCGGTACAAAGGAGGCAGGGCATCCGATTTATGGGTCTAT
>CAIYPA010000506.1 GCA_903927965.1 uncultured Bacteroidia bacterium
AAAAGAGTATCAACATTGTCAATATTTGCACCCAAAAGTTCGGTCATCGTTTTCACAGTACCATCGTCGAAAGTAATCTGCATTTCCCGTTTCTTATGCGTTATTGACTGGTCGGTTGGATCGGCAACTTTGTCAACAATTGTTATCTTTGATTTCGACTGTAAAACACCTGCAACATATACCTTTGCACTGTCAAGGCTATTTTTGCCCATACCCCTTACTATCTGCACATTGCCAATTGTAAACGAGTAGGTTGTCTCAGCATGTTTGAAACTGGTGGCTGATCTGATCGCAGTATATTTTTCTTCGTATAGTGTTTTTGAATCTTTTGTAATGGCGTAAACCGATTGTGCGGTGTCGCCCGAGATATACTGATAGTTGACGTTGTAACCGTTCGTAAACACATATTGTGAAGCAAAATGATAACCGTTCACGTTGTTGTTCGAGGATTGGATCTTCAATGCACCGGCATCCACGCTTTTAATGTTGATGTTGGATGCCATTTTATAATCCCATCCCTTAAAATAGGTGAACCGGTATTGGTACTGGGAAAGTGTTACCTTATAGTTGTTTACCAACAATGTGTCGCTTGGTTTGTAATGCAGCAGATCTTTGTAAGATATTACTTTCTCTTCCGGAAGATTGACGATCATCAAAGGGTTCTCGGCTGACTTTGTAAAAAAGCGCATAATTGAACCCGGTCCTTTTTGTACCGTGGTGGATTTGTAATTATAAACACCATTGATATCTGACAATAATATACTATTGGTCAGGGTGGTGTCCAATGCCGATGTGGTGGTCGATTTTGTTGTCAATGAATTGGAACCAGTTAAAACCTGGTAACCCGATGTTGACGAAATTGCGGTCAACGCTGAGGACAGATCCTGAATTCCACTGTTCAATGAAGATTTGAGGGAACCCGTACTTGCCGAGCTGCCGTCCAAACTGGAGCTTTTATTACAGCCCCATACCATTAAGCTAAGCATTGCAATAGCTAAATACAAACTTTTTGCTTTCATAATTCCGTTTTTAATGATCTACTTAATTCTAAGACTTTTTACTTTTACTAAGAACTTTTTTGCTTTTACTAAACAATGATCGAATTAATTCTGGCACGAAAATAAAAACGGATGAAAGTAAAAACAAATAAAATCAGTGTAAATGGCCTTTTTATAAGTGAATAGAAGAGTGTTAACAAATATTCCATCAAATTCATTGAGTAAAAATCCTTAAAAGGGGATATACCCAATTCACTTTAATAAGGAACATTTGCATTTATTACAAGGATAATTCTTTTAATACCATCACAATTTGCTCCCATTCCAACATGATTGAATTGTATTTTTCAGAAATTCCATCAACGTCGTAATTGTTTACATCCTGTTCGAATTCTTGAGTCATTTGTGCCAATTGATTAAAGCACATACTGAAAGCCGCCCCCTTTAGTGAATGGGCCACTTTTTTGATTTCCTCTTTATTGTTGAGGTCTATCGCCCTTTTAAGCAATGTAAAATCAGTCGAAAATTGGTTTGGGACGATTTCGATCAATTCCTTCAACAATGTCCGATTGTTCCCAATGTTTTCCATCAGGCTGACAAGGTCGAAATGGACATGATCATTACTACCTTTTTCCTTTTGCCCTGTGGTTTCATTTTCCTGGCTAAGGACTACCAGGTATTTTTTCAGCATTGAAAACATTAAGTTCTGGTCGATGGGTTTGGTCATGAAATCGTCCATTCCTGCAGTTAAACATTTCTCCTTATCTTCTTTGATGGCTCCTGCAGTTAAAGCAACAATCGGTATGTGGCTATTTGTTCCTTTTTCAAAATTACGGATCTCAATCGTGGCTTCGATCCCGCTCATTATCGGCATCTGAATGTCCATGAAGATCATATCTGGTTTCCTGGATGATGCTGTTACAACAGCTTCCTTTCCATTTTTTGCCTCTAGAATCCTCACATTGGGAATAAATTGTTTTAATGAAGTTGTTACAAGCAACATGTTAATCAAAACATCTTCAACCACTAATATCGTGGGGGCGTTATCAATCGAAATGTCAACGATCTCTTTTATTAAAGGTTTCACCTTTGTGATTTCACCGCTTGGCGACTGCAGGCGAATGTTTTTTAAGTAATGGAGCAATTCCTGAGATTTAACAGGCTTGGTAAGGTTAAATTTGACACCTAGTTTTTTGCATTCTTCATATATTTTAAGATCATCTGCGGAACTATGGAGCAAAACAACGGGTTGCTGATCGGGTGATAGTTTCAGTTTGTCCCTGATCAGGCCAATGGTTTCCAAACCATTGAGATAAGGCATATGGTAATCGACAATGATCACATCCAACGGGTCCGATTTTTCGATAAACTTTAAAGCTGACAGGCCATTGTCGAATCCGATGAATTTAATTCCCCAATTGACAAAAGTATGCTCAAGGATTAAACGGTTGTTATCGTTATCGTCGATCACCATAACGCTTTTGATTTCAGAGAGACTATTCCCGTCAAGCTTCTCCCCATATTCATAGGCTGTTTCAATCGAAAAAAAGAAATCGGAGCCTTTATCTGGTTCACTGATTATTTCGATTATGCTTCCCATTTTCTGGGCAAGCATATTTGAAATGGTAAGGCCAAGTCCTGTGCCACCAAATTTGCGCGTTGTTGAACTATCTGCCTGTGAAAATGCACGAAATAGTTTTTTCTGTTGTTCGGCATCGATACCTATTCCGGTATCCCTCACGTGGATCGTAAAAAAGCCTGTATCATCATCTTTTTTAATGAATGATACCATTAACTCAATCTCGCCTGCCTCTGTAAACTTCACAGCATTTCCCAACAGATTGATCAGTATTTGCTTCAGTCGCTGAGGATCAATGATTGCGAACCTGGGCATCTCTGGCTGAATATTGAGCAGGAACTCGATTCCTTTCTGCGAAACATGGTATTTAATGATATCTGAAGTTTGCCCAATCAGCTCGATCATATCTGTTTTAATCAGTTCAAGCTCCATCTTCCCAGCTTCAATTTTCGAAAAGTCGAGAATATCATTAATAATCCCCAATAAAGTATGACCGGAAGTATTTACATTTTCTGCATATTGCTGCTGAATTACATTTAATGGTGTCCGCATCAGTAAGTCAGTAAAGCCGATTATTCCGTTAAGCGGAGTCCGGATCTCATGGCTCATATTGGCCAAAAATTCCGATTTCGCCTTACTTGCGATATCAGCCTCCTGCTTCGCCTTTAAAAGGGTTGCCTCGGTTTTCTTCTTGTTGATCACACCTGCCAAAACATTGGCATAAATTTTAAGCAATGTAATCACCTGATCTTTCCATTGTTTCTCCTCGAACAATGAATCGAAACCAATAAACCCGATTAACGAGGAACCATAAAACATGGGCACTGCGCCTCCAGATTTAACAAGCTGCGCCTCCAGGATCTCTCTTTCCCAACGCCTTTCCTCAGGTAATTGGCTAACCTTATTGATGTAAATATGTTCATTGTTAAGAAATGCCTCTTTCCAATCAGGGAAAAAAGTAACCTGTACATTTTGAAGCTTTTCAATCGAAGGTTCAATTCCAGGGGCACACCACTCAAAAATGTTGTTCATTACGTCCATGGGCTGGTTCAGCTCAAAAATATAGGCTTTGTCAACCTTATTAAATAGGCCCAGTTTTTCCAGGGAATTGTTGATTTCGGTGTCCAATTTGTCCGAATCAGCCTGAATTAATTTCTCGGAGAGGGTTGAAATAACATTGTAAAAATCGTTTTGAAGTTTGATGTCCTCTTCCAGTTTTTTATTTTCGGTGATATCTTTCGATAAACCAAAAATGCAATCTTTCCCATCCCATTGTCCAAACCAAACCCTGGTTTCCACAAGTAAGGTTGAACCATCTTTTTTTGCCAACGGTAATGTGCTTATATCCTTATTACCGGCCAACATTTCACCAAATACCTGATCTGCTTCGCTCCTCAAAGATATAGGGTACAATTCAAACAGGTTCATTTTATTCAGTTCACCGGTACTATAACCAAGTTTCATGGTCGCTGCCCTATTTGTAAAGAAAAGTTCGCCCTGTTGATTTCCGACCATAACAATATCGTCCATACTTTCGAAAAAAGTACGAAAATTGGCTTCGCTCTCCTTTAACTTATACTCTGCTCGTTTCTGGATAGATACGTCAACAAAGCACTCCAGGAGCTTTTCACTCCCATTTAAAACTACACGCTTGACGGTTTTTAAAATGGGCAAACGGGTTCCATCCTTGAGCAGCATTACCTTTTCTGAATTATCAACATCGCGGCACAGATCGCATACAGTACAGGAACCCTCACCGGTAGGACACAACAATAAGTTGCAATTCTGACCGACCAAATATTCGGCAGGTGCACCAAACAGGTTTGATACATGGTCATTAACCCGTTCAATTAGACGGGTTTCAGGATCTATGATAACAACCCCAACTGGTAGGGTATCGAGCAAAAGCCTCTGCATATTTTCACTTTCGTGAAGTGCCAACTCTGCTTGTTTGCGTTCGGTAATATCCCGTCCGACAAACAGGATACTTTCAGGCTGCCCTTTTGAATCGAGCAATAGGGAAGAATTCACATCAATGTAAAACTTGCTATTGTCCTTTCTGATAGCAAGGTATTCAGTAATCTTATGGTCGCTATCTTCTGAAAGTAATTTCCGGATGTTCCTAAGCAGTAGTTCATGATTTGAAGGATCTATAAAATTAATGATCGATTTGCCAATATATTGATCTTTATCACTGACATTATAGCCAAATATCGTTGCCATCTTATCAGACATCAATTGCAGATTACCATCCATCGAAATCATCCCGATTCCATCGGGGGATGCCGCTATTGTTGCTTCCCACTTTTTATTGCTTTTCTGTATCGCTTCCTGTGCCAGTTTACGTTCGGTTATGTCCCGCAGGATGCCAATCGAGTGCCAACCGCCTTCAAGATGAATGGCAGAAAGTGAAAGTTCAATTGTAAGTTCCTCTCCACCCTTGCGACATGCATCCAATTCTATCAATTTATTGACAGCATTGCCTTGCCCTGTTTTCAGAAATTCGGCAAAGGCAGCATTATGGGCTTGGTGATAATGCTTTGGAGCAATCAGATCATGCAAATTCTGCCCCATCGCATCGTCACTTGTGTAACCAAATATCCTTTCCGCCGAAGGGTTCCAAAACGATACGAGCCCCTGGGTATCCATCATCAGAATTGCATCCTGAGCCGATTCTGTGATTGCCCTCATCCGTGCCTCGCTCTCAATCAATGAAAGTTCCATCTTTTTGTGTTCTTCGATCAGACCGATCAGGGAATCAAAAAGATAGGAAGTATCCCGATCTTCCTGTTCAGCGGGTACTGGCTGTTTCAAGGGATTAAGGGTATATATCGCCTCCTTTATCTTCAGGATAATCTGTTTACGACGCTCAGAATCAAGTCTTTGTATGGCTAAAGCCTCCCGAAGTTCGATGGAGCTTACATCCAAAACATTCTGAAATAATCGTGAATCTTCGTCTCGGCTGTTATAGGTTTCGCTGACGTCGTCCAAAAAACCATGCAGATCTTCAGGAACATTCCCGGCAGACCCAAAATATCTTTTGATCTGACGCTGAAGGAGCTTATTTAGGTTATTGTACATATAGTGTTGAATTATAGCTCTTTAAACAAAGTAACTGTCATTGTCTGATTGTGAAGCTCGCATTGCTGCTCAAAAGGTTTGATCGGACAAATCTCACCGTAAGAATAAAATCCGGTGGTTGTTGTATTTTTACCGATAACCTCCATCACACTTTCCAACTCCTCTTCGACCCGCTGTTTTAAAACCAATTTCCGTCCAACACAACTGATAAGAATAGCAAGGTCTGGGTTCAAATTTCCAATGCTGGTTTTTGACATGTCGGCAGCACCAAATGCCCCGTCGATGATGTTTTCATAATTGGCCTTCATCAACCTGACAAATACACCTTCAGGGATGTCACCTGCAAAAACCATACTACCATCTGCCTCGTTAACCGCAAGGACTGTTCGCACCAGTGAAATTTCAGAATTGTTAATTTTAAAGCTTAATGGGAACAATAAGGCTGATGAGGGAAGGTTGGCAGCATGATCGCCCAGGTATTTCTTATAAAGCCCCAGTGCAGGATAGCCATCCAGCTCGTATAATATATTGGCCTTTGACTTTGTGACCAAACGGTCAACACCAAACGAATCCCATCCCCCCATGGATCCGTAACCGGTTTTCAGGCTATCACCATAAAACCCAATCCCAACGACAATATTTGAAATTCCCAGCTGATTATAAACGATAACAGTCTCTTTGAACAATGCCTGATCGCCAGCTAAACCTCCGGTTACCGGAACAACCCGGTTAAACCTGGAATTGATCCCATTGGTAAGGTCGCTTCCGTTGATATTCAATCCTTCAGATAAGATCATGACATGCACAAGACCCTCCTGGTCAAACTGATCGGCAAGTTTCTCCCCAATCAGGAAACTTTCATCCATCGAATGGATTTTCTCTTTTTTTACCACAACTGACGACTTTTCAAAATAAACCGCCGTACAAATAATGTGTGTATTAAAAACTTCTTCCTGACATATTTCACCGGCCGTTGAGCAGCCTACGATTTCGGCATTGGGATAAAATCCCCTAACTTCATCAAAATGAAGCTGTTCCTTCAATAACGCGGTTTCTCCGAAAATAAATACAAGTTGAGCCTTTTCCCCAAGGTTTTCACCTTTGCCGCCTACCCAACCCTTGTTGTTACTAAAAATTGTTTGTTCAGTTTTCATGATTTTCCAGATTACGTATTGTTTCTTTAATAAGTTCCCATTCAACAACTAATTCTTGATATTTTGTTTCAATTTTATTTGATTTATCCATTTCAACGTCCAATTCGATCGATTTTGCCAAGTCAGCCATATGATTGAAACACATCCCTAAAGATACACCTTTAATGGCATGTGCAGCTTTTCTGATCTCTTCACTATCTTTTTTGTCAATGGCTTTTTTTAACAAAGCTATACAATCAGAAAATTCCTTGGGTGCCATTCCAATCAATTCTTTAAATAATGCCTGGTCTTGGTTAATGTTTAACAAAAGCTCCCCTTTATCAAAATGAAAATTTATATTTTTTGACATTTCAGGTTGAATTTCAGGTTTCTGACTGTCAGGTTCCGCCAAAAACTGCTTTAAAATAATTTGTAATGCTTTGGTTTCAATGGGCTTGGTCAAAAAACAATCCATCCCGACAGCAAGGCATTTTTCCTTTTCCTCTTTGATGGCTCCTGCTGTTAAGGCAACAATAGGCATCTTAACTCCTGTTTGTTTTTCATATTCGCGAAGAAGGATTGTCGCTTCGATACCACCCATCTCAGGCATCTGGACATCCATAAAAATCAGGTCAGGCAACCTTTTCCTGGCAATTTCAACAGCTTCGTTGCCGTTCCGTGCCTCCAAAATTTCTGCTCCAGGAATAATTTGTTTTATAAACGTTTTAGCGAGCATCATGTTCATCAATACATCCTCGGCAATTAATATTACCGGACGCATGTCGGTTGAAAATTCTTCGATCACATTGTCTGAATCCATTTCGACATCCCTTACACCAGGTACTGTCCCATCATGGATGCTTTGCAAGTAATACAACAATTCATTGGATTTCACTGGTTTAATAAGATTGTACTTCACTCCCAGCTCTTTACATTCTTCATATATTTTAATATCATCGGAGGAACTGTGGAGCAAAATTACCGGTTGCTGTTCAGGCAAAAGGTGAAGCCTTTCCCTGATAATCCTGATCGTTTCCAGACCATTGAGATACGGCATGTGATAGTCAACAATGATCACATCAAAAGGCCCCGACTTTTCTATAATTTGAATAACCGAATAGCCGTTGCCAATGCCTACAAATTCAATTCCCAGATTGATAAAAGTATGTTCGAGGATCAACCGGTTATTGTCATTGTCATCAATTACAAGTACCCGTCTTATATCCGTCAGGCTTCCTTGCCTCTGCTTTTCCCCAAACTCATATTCTGCTTCAAGGGTAAAAAAGAAATTCGATCCTTTTCCAAAGTCGCTCTGAATCTGAATTTTACCTCCCATTTTTTCTGCAAGCATATTTGAAATTGTCAGGCCAAGTCCTGTTCCCCCAAATTTACGCGTTGTTGAAGAATCTGCCTGGATAAATGCTTTGAATAATCTTGTTTGCTGCTCCGGGTTGATTCCAATTCCCGTATCACGAACCGAGAATTTAAAATAGGCTGTTTTTTCATCTTTTGCAACGAATGACAATTTCAATTCAATTTCACCACTATCAGTAAATTTCACCGCGTTGCTTAAAAGATTGATCAGGATTTGCTTTAACCTTTGCGGATCGATCACCGCAAATCGTGCCATATCGGGTTGAATATTCAATAGAAATTCAATCCCTTTTAACGAAGTATGATATTTGATGATGTCGCAACTCTGCTCGGCCAGTTCGATCAGATCGGTTTTGATGAAATCGAGTTCCATTTTTCCCGCTTCAATTTTCGAAAAATCAAGAATATCATTGATGATTCCCAATAAGGAATGACCGGAAGTGTTCACATTTTCGGTATATTGCTGTTGTATCTTGTTCAGGGGTGTTCTTAGCAACAAGTCTGTGAAGCCAATCACCCCATTTAAAGGGGTGCGTATCTCATGGCTCATATTGGCAAGAAACTCCGATTTAAACTTACTTGCAATATCGGCCTCTTCTTTGGCTTTTAATAGTGTTGCTTCGATTTTTTTCTTGTTAATGACTCCTGCCAGGATGTTGGCATAGATTTTAAGCAAGGTGATGATCTGATCGTTCCACCGTTTTTTGCCGATAACCGAATCGAAACCGATGAAACCGATCAGGGATGCTCCATAATACATTGGCACTGTAACCAAAGATTGAATTCCCATGGATGCAAAGAAATCCCGTTCAATATGTCTGTCATCAGGAAGATCAATGACTGATTCAATATAAATATGTTCATTCTTTAAAAATTTCTCTTTCCATAAAGGGATAAATGAAAACGGAATTCCCAGAATATTCTCTACTTTGTGAGGAAATTCTCCCTTATTCCATTTATACGTATTGTATATCAAATCATTGTCTGTATCCAATTGAAATATATTGCTCTGGTCAACTTCACTGAAACTGCCTATTGTCTCCAATGACTGGTTGATCTCAAAATCGAGCTTTTCTGAATCGGCCTGGATCAGTTTTTCCGAAATTGTAGCGATAATATTGTAAAAGTTATTTTGATGTTGGATTTCCTTTTCAAGGTTTTTGCTCTCAGTAACATCGACCATCACTGTCAGAAAATATTTTTTCCCCTGGTTCTCGATTAATTCACCCGAGAAAAGGCCAATCATACCTTCGCCAGTTTTTGTTTTAACTTTCAATTCGAAATTATGGATAGATCCAGTTTTTTTAAGTTCGTCCGAAACCTCCATCTGTTTCCCTGGCTCGATGAACAGGTCCAATTGCCCAGCCGTTTTTCCAATCACTTCCTCCCTCGTATAACCTGTTTTCGTTAAAAATGACTGGTTAACTTCTGTAAATTTCCCTTCAGGTATTGAACTGATCGCCATAAGGGAAGGGTTATTCTCAAAAATCTTGGTGAATTTCTGAAATGACTCTTCTTCTTTTGAAAGGTCTTTGGAAATGCTGAAAATGCAATCCTTTCTATCCCATTTTCCCAACCACACCTTTGTTTCAATTGATAAAAAGGAGCCATCTTTCCGACAAAACGGGTGTGGGCAAGAGTTCTGTGCACCAATCAACATTTCGCTGAATATCCTTGCTGCATCCAATCTCAGGTCGTATGGATAGAGATCGATGACATTCATTCCAAAGAGCTCATCCACTGAATACCCCAATTTCTGAATAACTGCCTCATTACTGTAAAGGAGTTCCCCTTTTTCATTGGCAATGATAATAAGGTAATCTATCGTTTCGAAGAGCGTACGGAAGTTGATCTCATTGTCGATCATCGCCTGCTCGGATTGTTTCTGTTCGGTGATGTCATGGGTTACCCCGACTACGCCCGTAATATGACCATGTGTATCGCGCAGCGGTACTTTTGAACCAAGAAAGTACCGGAATAAATCATCGTTACCTTTCCGCTTGGTCATCACGCCCAAAAGAGGTTTTCCGGTTTCAATCACATAATGATCTTCATCTTTGGCATGGTTGGCAATACTTTCACCATATAGGTCAAAATCTGTTTTACCAATGATCTCATTTTCGCTGCTTTTTCCCGATAACTCGACCTCTTTGGGATTGGCAATGATTTTCTCCCCTTTCAGGTTTTTTACATAGACAGCATCTGGAATCAGGTCAATAATGGTCCTGAATAGCGATCGTTCATTTTGGAGAGCTTCCTGTGCCTTTTTGCGTTCAGTAATATCATGCCAGGAAGCAAACAACACAGAACGACCTTCAATGATCAGGTGCGATAACGATATTTCGGCCAAAAACTCAGAACCATCAAATCTTCTGTGCATCCACTCAAAAAGATTAAATCCAGTTTCGAAAGCCTTGGCAATCTTTGATGGGGCAGACTCGATTGATGTCAGTCCATCGGGCTGAATATCAGGTGAAATTTCGTCTGGCCTTAATCCAATAATCTGTGAACGGCTGCCCCGAAGCACAAGTTCCATTGTGCGGTTGCAATCCACGATGAACCCATTGTCAAGGATCATTGAAGCATCAGGTGAATCGTTGAATAAGACACTGTATTTGTCCTCTCCTGCAAACGATTTTACGGTAAATCCCGTTTCCCCGCTTTGTGTGGTTAATGATCCTGAATTGTTATCTTGAACTGTCATTGGACTAAATTTACTCAAAAGTAATTTTAAATTTGAAATGTTTTAAGCCGTATAATGTTAGCAAAAAAATATTTACCAAAAAACTACTTATTTGACCCTACAAACAACTGAATATTGTATTTGTTTTTGCAAAAGGAAAAGATACATTTGTTTGTTAATAAGGTTCGGTTACTGAAATTATTGATCTGGTTAACAACTAACAGAAATAAAACAATTTATCACTATGACAACATCGCGTCGGACATTTCTTAAAAACAGTGCCGTCCTGCTTGCAGGGACCGCACTTTTGTCAAAAACAGCTTTGGCAGCAACAAAGCCAAATGAGATCATTGGGCTTCAACTTTACTCTGTTCGGGATGATATGAAAAAAGACCCGATCGGCACTCTGACAGCCGTGGCAAAGATGGGCTATAAAAATGTTGAACATGCCAATTACATCGAGAGGAAATTTTATGGCTATGCGGCACCCGAGTTTAAAAAAATCCTCGATGGCCTTGGACTGAAGATGGTGAGCGGCCATACGGTTATGGGTAAAAACCATTGGGATACTGCCAAAAACGATTTTGCCGATTCGTGGAAATATACAATCGAAGATGCTGCTTATCTTGGCCAGAAATATGTGGTTAGCCCTTCAATGGACGGAAGTATGCGGAAAACCTACGACGATTTCCTCCGTTACATGGAGATCTTCAACAAATGCGGTGCATTGTGCCAAAAATCGGGGATGAAGTTTAGCTACCACAACCACTCGTTTGAATTTAGCGAAAAATTGAACGACATCAAGATTTTCGATATCATGATGCAAAAGATGGATCCGAAAATGGTACTGATGCAATTGGACATTGGTAACATGTATATTGCTGGTGCAAAGGCTCTTGATATTTTGGGCCAATATCCCGGAAGATTCGAACTGCTCCATGTAAAGGACGAGATTGCCAACAACTCACCCGAAAAGTTTGAAAGTTCAATACTTGGAAAAGGGATTATCCCGACCAAAGAGGCGATGGACCTTGGCCGCAAGATCGGCGGGACAACCTGTTTTATCATTGAGCAGGAGTCGTACCAGAATGCAACCCCAATCGAATCGGTAAAAGAAGATCTGGAAGTGGTCAAAAAATGGGGGTATTGATTATTAAATAATTAGAATATTTCCCCTCTTGGAAGGTGTCCCAAAAGTTCTTATAATTTCAGACTTTTTGGACACCTTCGACCAAGGGGGATTTTTATTTTTATGGTGCCAGCAAACTTAATTTTCAAAATTCCAGATCCAAATGATAAAAGCCAGCAAATCCATTTTCCTGCTTATTTCACTGATTTTCTTCAATATAACCAGTTGCCATAGCCAGTCCCCCCAGGCTCCATTTGCGATGACCTGCAACCCCTATCTCCAAAACCTCAACCAGAACGAAATTACAATCATGTGGCTGGTGAACAACAATGCAATAAGCTGGGTCGAATATGGTAAAACCGCCGAGCTTGGAAAGAAGGCAATCCATTCGCAATCGGGCATGATCGATGTAAACCCCGGGCCACAGAAGGTCGTGCTGACAGATCTTGATCCGGGAACACAGTATTTCTATCGTGTTGCATCCAAAGAAGTTAAGTTGCTGCAACCGTATAAGGCGATTTTTGGGGATACGATTTTCAGTCAGACCTATTCTTTTACCACCCCCTCCCCTACCCTACTATCCTTCTCATTTTTGGCTTTTAACGACATCCACAGCAAGCCACAATTTCTGGAAGGGATTGTAAAACGTGAAACTGGTTTTAGTTTTGCCATTCTCAACGGCGATATTTTGGGCGATATCACAACCGAAGAGGAGATTCCCAACAGTTTATTGAAACCTTTCAGCAGCTTTTTCGCCACCGGAAAGCCTTTTTTCCTTACCCGTGGAAACCATGAAACCCGTGGCGCAGGGGCAAGGCTGTTGTCGAAATACATCGACACGCCTACCGGAAAGTATTATTATTCATTTACTTACGGGAATACCTTTTTTGTGGTCCTTGATTGTGGCGAAGACAAACCCGATGACAATGTGAACTATTTTGGCCTTGCCGATTATGACGAATACCGGACCCAGGAAGCTGAATGGCTGGAGAAAGAGGTTCAAAAACCCGAATTCAAAAAGGCCGCCCACAGAATCGTTTGCATCCATATGCCGATCAGCCTGCAACCTGGTGCCGAAGAAAAAACCGGACATGGTCCGTATGATTGCAGCATGAAATTTGCCCCGATCCTCAACAAAGTAAAAATTGATTTGCTATTGGCTGGTCATACCCACCGATTTAAAGTAACCCATCCCGAAAAAGGGGTTACCAATTTTCCTTTGGTCACAGGTGGCGGTCCTTACAACGAAAAAGATCCCGGAAAGACGACCTATACTTTGGTTGAGGTCAGCAAATCGGGGATCAAATGTTTCCTGAAGAAAGTGAATGGGGAGGTAATTGAGGAGGTTGAATGAAGGCGGCTAATTTGAAAATTTGTCGATTTGAAAATTTGAAAATGTATCCAAAACAAACCTATGTGCCTATTTGTTAGGTTTTTATATAATATTTTAAACACTTAGGTAAAGAGACAAAAACACATAGGCACATAAGAAATTCCAAATCATCATTTTAGGCAGTGGTCTCAAACCTGTCAGCGTACGCAGTTCCTGACAGGGTTTGATGATAGTTTTTAACAAACCGCCATTTTCAGGCTATCCTTCATATTTCGTTTTGCCAATTTTATTCTCTGTTTTAAACCAAAGCTGTCGTCAATATCTTTCCATTCGTTTTTCAAATCTTTTGCAAAGTATCTTATCCAATCAGCACAACAATCGTAACCATTGTCCCAGCCAAATGATCTTCCACCGTTAATAATTTCTGCTGTTTTGAAATAATCTATATTACTTAACGGTTCTGAAATCCCTTTGAAAGTAATCAATTGTGTAAAATCAAATTGTTTTACGCAATCATCGTCAAATGAAAGTTCCAATATGTAATCTTTTATGTGACAGATATTAACGATCAATATTTGTTTCATTATTCCAATGGTGTTATGTTAATTGGATTCTGACCTTGCTTTATTAAATTCCAATCCTCCATTAATTCGATTCTATGTAAGTTGGCCCAAATTTTAACCAATTTTTTAGCCGTCTTTGGTAAATCACCCTCAATCATTTTACTTGTTTGAATATCAAATACTCCACTAAAATCGCCATATTTGGCATGAAAATGTGGCGGATTATGGTCATTGAAGTTAAGCGTTATAAAAATCCCAAAAAACCTGCTTATTTCTGGCATGACTTCAATTATTAGTGCGTAATCTTTGAATTACAAAGATAGTGATTTTAAAAAATAAATTGAAATTCCAAATCACCATTTT
>CAIYPA010000507.1 GCA_903927965.1 uncultured Bacteroidia bacterium
AAGTCGGACCCTGATAATGGTAGCTGCCGATTTGTTGATTATGCCTCCCAACATCATCGACTCTGTAACTTATCTTCTTGCACAAAAAGGGATCCGCCGCGACCAGTTGTATTTTTCGGCAACTCATACCCATTCAAGTTTAGGTGCGTGGGGACCAGGTTTTATTGGTGGTCAATTTGCCGGTGATGAGAATAAGAACATCGAACGGTGGTTGGTCCAGCAAATTTCAAAAGCCGTGACTTTATCTTTAAAAGATCTTTTACCGGCAAAAATCGGAACAGGTTCCTTTAATGCAGCACCTTACACCCGAAACCGGGTAGTGGGAGATGCCGGTACCAAAAACGATGATTTTAGTTACATCGAAGTTGAGCAAATCGGCCACAAAAAAGCAATATTGGGTTCATTTTCAGCACACTCTACAACCATGGGCTCCGGCAATATGGAAATTAGCGCCGATTATCCCGGATATTGGGTCCGCAAAATGGAAAAAACGTCATTCGATTTTGCCCTCTTTTTTGCTGGTTCTGTCGGGAGCCAAAGCCCATCAGGCGAAGGAAAAGGTTTCGACAGACCAAAGATGATCGGTGAATCGCTGGCTGATAGCCTAATCAATCATTTGCCCTCTTGTGATGTCATGGGGAAAGCGGAATTTACCACAATGTCCGTCAGGTTGCAGTTGCCTGAATATCACATGAGGGTGACCACGAAACTAAACCTGTCAACCTTTCTAAGCAAGAAGCTGATGCCACTTCCACAAAATGCTTATTTGCAGGCTGTTCGGATTGGGAAGATGGTATGGATCAGCGCTCCCTGCGATTTCAGTGGCGAATATGCGCTTCAGATCAAACAGGCACTTGCGGCAAAAGGGTTCAATGCGAACGTCACAAGTTTCAACGGCAGCTATGTGGGTTATATAGTTCCCGGCAGGTACTTCTATCTCGATGAATACGAACCCAAATTAATGGGCTGGTTTGGTCCCACAATGGGTGATTATACAATGGACTTAATACATCAGATGACTGAAATTGTAACCAAACCGCCAAAGATCTGATGAAAGTATCAAATGGAGACATCTCAGAATTTTAAAATTTGCTTTTCAATCCTGTAATGGATTGAATACTGGTAGAAACAAATTGAAATTACGAATCCCGTCCCGTAAGGGACGAAATGTAGAATGATCTTTTAAACTTCTACCGATATACTGTGCCTACAGCACAATTTTAACAGACCAAAGTAGGTTAAATATTCGTAAAATATGAAATTAAAACAAATTCTGAGATTAGTTAAGATTGTACTTTTAACGATTTGTGGATTGATCGCAATTGTACTTTTAATATCATTCACTCCAGCACTTTGGCATCGATGGGTCACCTACCCCCGATTGGAAAAACAAGTTGAAGCATTTCAAAAACTTCGTAAAGAGCCTATCTCACTGACCAAACTCAACACTTATCGTGGTGTGCTGCATGTGCATAGCTTTTGGTCGCACGACAGCAAGGGAACCCTGGCCGAAATTATACCGGCTGCCAAACACTGCGGGATAGATTTCATCTTCCTGACGGACCATCCAAGGGGAAACATCGACACAATCCCACGTGGTTACAAGGGTTATTACGATGGAGTTTTGGTTGAACCGGGAAGTGAAAAACAAGGTTTCGATACCTGGCCGCTAGATTCAACAATCATCGACTGGAAAGTTGACAAAGATACGGTTGCGAAAAATATCACGTCAAAAGGTGGGATTATCTTTTATGCCCATACCGAAGAACCCCACAATTGGGCCAACCCTTTTTATCAGGGGATGGAGATTTATAACTTTCATACGGATACAAAGGACGAACAATTGTTTCCGGTGATCCTGAACTTTTTGGTGAATGGCGATAAGTTCCGGCCATGGGCTTTACGCGAAATGTTTGACGAACAGACCACTATTCTTGCAAGGTGGGACTCCCTTAACAAGTATCGCAAAATCGTCGGTTTCTCTGCTGTTGATACACACGAAAACCAGAATTTCCGGGCAAAATTTCTGAAAGATGGGCGGTTGCAATGGTTTGGTCCAAATGCCAAGATCATAGATACTATGGAAGTTAAATTCTGGAACAAATGGCTGCTCCAAAAACCGGACACAAGTGGTTACGTTTTCAAGTTGATGGTCGATACCTACCGGGAAGGGTTCAATTACATTACGAACTATGTTTATGCTGATGCCCTGTCAGTTAATTCATTGGCCAACCATCTGAAAAAGGGTCATTTATATACGGCCTTCAAAAGTTTGGGTGATGCCAAAGGATTTATGTATTATGCAGTCAATCAAAAGGATAGTCTGATTGGGATGCTCGGTGATTCTGTTAAACTGGCAGACATTAAGACACTGAAAGCAGTCTCGCCATATCCGGGGCAATTTAGATTGATCCATGATGGTAAGATCGTGAACCAAACTTCGAAGGAGGG
Organism: uncultured Bacteroidia bacterium; assembly: GCA_903927965.1. Lineage (GTDB taxonomy): Bacteria > Bacteroidota > Bacteroidia > Bacteroidales > Prolixibacteraceae > JAAFHB01. The sequence goes on from CAIYPA010000507.1 coordinate 2,452, forward strand.
CTACAATTTTACATGGTCCGAACCGGTCCAGAAGGGTGCATACCGGATCGAAATTCACATTAAATTGGATGGAAAAATTGTCCCATGGCTCTACTCCAACCCAATTTATATTTATTGATCTACCCCTCGTTTGTAACAGCTTGTTCCGATTTATCGGAAAGGGGTAGATGGTTTGTCGTTTGTAACGACTTATCAATTATTTCATCTCCCCCCACGTTTGCAATGTGGGGGAAATGGGTTGTCGTTTGCAACGACTTCACAATTTCAAGTTAAGACTTTATTATTTAACGCTAAAACTCTTTTTCACAATGCGCTTCAAACTGTTCTCATTGACCCTAATCTCCTTGGCCTTCCTAATCACAGTAAATGCCCAAACCTTCAAGGCAGGCGCAGCATTCAGGAAAATCACACCCGATCATTTGATCCCGATCTCGGGTGGGATGGGTACACCTGAAATCCCCATCGGAATAAAAGGGGATCTTTTTGTGAGGGCAATTGTATTGGAGAAAGGCAGCACACGGGTGGCCATCGTCAGTGTTGACAATCTTGGGTGGCCCGCATTTTTGGGTGATCGTTCACGAAAACTTATCAAAGGCATAGCTCCTGAAAATATCCTGATCGGTGCCACACATGCACATAGTGCCCCCGATGCGTATGGTTTTCCTAACGAAAAGGGAAATACAGGAGCAGACCTTAAATACCTCGACTGGTGTGTGACACAGGTGGCAGATGCTGTGAATGAGGCAATAGCCAAACTTGAACCAGCTTCATTACGGACAGCGGTCGGGGAAGCCAAAGGGAAGATCGCCTACAACTATTATGCAGAAAGGTTATACGACCCTCGTTGCGGTGTGATCCAGGCAGTTGCCACATCGGGCAAAAACTCAGGGAAACCCATTGCCACATTGATCAATTATGCCATACATCCCGAAATCCTTGGGACAGACCGTAAGCTGATCAGTCCCGATTTGTGCGGCCCATTGTATGACAGGATCGAATCTAAAATTGGTGGGATGGCCATTTTTATGAACAGTGCCCAGGGTGGTATGGTCACTGCCGATAACCGCCGCGAAAACGGAAAAGAGGCCAACGACTGGGACGAGTGCATCCGGATTGGCAACCTGTTGGCCGATGCAGCTTTGAGGATAATAGATGCTGCTCCTGTCCAGATAAATCCTGATCTTTTTTGTGCCTCAAAAATGATCAGGTTCCCATTGGACAACAAAACGATGCAATATGTTTTCCAGCACTCCCCATTGGTTGACAAGACTTCAAACAATGGCGATTTCTCCTCAGTTACAACACAAGTAAACCTTTTGAACATCGGGAAAGTTCAGGTCTTGACGATTCCAGGTGAAGCACTTCCCAATATCGGTTTTTACGTCAAACGGAAAATGAAAAGCGATCAGCCCTTTCTTTTCGGTTTAACCAACGATGCATATGGTTATATACTTTCAAAGGAGGATTTTGACAGCTTTGAACGTTACAAATACATCACACGCACCTCTTTGGGCGAAATGACCGGCGAAATCTACGAGACCGAAGCTTTAAAGTTGATCAATGAGAACCCAGCTCCGGTAAAATAAACTAACAATATTTTGGCTAAAGCCCTTCAAAATGTAAATCCGTGATCCTCCAGCTGAAGCTGGAGGCAATTCGGAAGTTCAATTGATCTTCTTCAACAAAAAATTCAACGCATCCCCTTCATTGACAACTATATCCGGCGGAGTTTTAGTGTTCACGTAACCTTTCCCATCATTATCCAGGAATTGTGCGACCTGAACAGTGATTTGATAATGAGGGTCAATTTCGATGATATGGGTCAACATCGGGGATCCGGAGCTTTCTTCACCAACAAGTGTGGCCATTTTCTCTTTCTTCAACCAGATCGCCAAGGCTTCGGCAACCTTTGAAGTCCGGTGATCGATCAGGATATAAACTTTACCCTTAAATCCTGGCTGGGAAGGTTCAGGGTTTAAGATTACCCCGTTTCCCTTCAGGATTTCATCGTCATCTGAGGGAGACCTGAAGTTCTTCAACGATTTTTCCAATTCAGTATAGTCCAGTATTTTACCGTTGGCATTGGTTCCCAATTTCGTGATATAGCTTCCCCAAATCATGCCATGGTTGACAAGGTGGTTGGTTAATAAAAGAGCCTGTTGAAGTGAAACATTCCTTCTCCCTTTTGCATCGATGATCAGGTTGGAATAATTCCCTTTTTGAAGGATTGTAAAAAGCTCCTCCATCCCCTTCGCATCCTCGGGAAGGTTTCCCAAATCTAGCAGGACCGTTTTCGGATTCAATTCCTTTGGGGAAGAGTTTTTTATACGGATTGGGTTAGCTTCCCTGGTAAAAATCTTTCGGATTTCAAATTGCCCCATCGAAAGCTTTTTCCCATACCAGTAAAGGGTAGCAGCCATTTCATAGTCATCTGCAATATTTGGTTTGACCTTATTCACATCATTCTTAAAGTTTTGCCAGTCTGATGTTGACTGAAGTTTCCGGTTGAAGTAGTACTTTTCGGTTAGGCTGAAAGCACTATTAATGATCGCTGTATAATCTTTTAAAGGTTTGTCGGATAAAACTCTTTCCCCTTGGAGTGGATGTTGCCGGTTCCGGTTATCTACAATTGTACCTAAGAAACTGTTGTGCCATGTTTTGGCAGTAAAGGTGAAAGTTTTATCAAGGTAGTAAAAAGTGCCTGAATAAAAGGTGGTTTCCTTTAGTATCGAAATATTTCCGTCACTGTGGACAATTTCAGGGAATTTAAGTTTTCCGGCAGTCTTTGCGAGCATATAGGTAAACGTTCCTGCCAGTTCCTTCAATGCATCTTCTCGGGTAGAAGCTTCAAAGGTCATATTTTTGACATTCGTTTTTATCGTCAGGAGAATCTCTTCCTTATTTTCATTCTCAAGCTTCCAGTAGGTTTG
>CAIYPA010000508.1 GCA_903927965.1 uncultured Bacteroidia bacterium
GTATCCTATGCCCTGATTGAAATTGTAGTCCTTTCCGTTTTTCACAAGATAACCCTCCAACTTGTGGGTAAGGCTGACAACCCCATGGTAACACTGCATAAAGGGCACAAACCGGTACCAACCCATGATCCCGGGATTCAGAATTTTTGGCGAAGAAAGACAGACCTGTTTTGACATCCTAATCTCACCAGTGACAGAAGAGCTGTCGGAATGGATATTGAGGAGGATTTTGTTTTTGGAAAAATAATTCTGCCCTATTTTAATTGCAAATTCCTTCTTTGAAAAGGAAAAGTCGCCGATTGGAAAAGGGTAATAATCGGTTTTGGCCGACTTTCCATCAATGATTTGAATGAATGCATGTTGCTCTTTTCCATCATGCGAGAGTGAAATGCCGGGAATGATGCTGAGGATGGATGACCCGTCGGCTGAAACCATTTTAAAGTACCACCCTTCAAAATATTTCTTATGCTTTTGGTTTCCCTGGAATAGTTCAGGATGGCCTAATTTCTTAAAACCGTAACCTGTTAAAATGGGATGTTTTGAAAAACTTACCCAATCTCGTTCGCTTTGAGCCCGTACTTCATTAAGGGTCAAAAAACTAACCGAAAAAAGGAGAAGCAATATTTTAAAAGGAATTTTCATCTATTGCAATAGTTGGTTTTAATTCCCTGTGTTTAAGGATCGAAAACTATACTTTACAAAAAAGCCTATTAAGTGTTGAGACGATCAATACTCAATAGGCTTAAAATAGGAGTGAAGAATCGGTCTAAACCTTTTTGGCGTTTTTGACCAACTTGCTGTTTTTAATGCTGTAGGTAAAATAGATAATAATCCCTATGGCCATCCAGATGATCAACCTGAGCCAGGTGTCGAATGGCAAAGAATACATCTGCAACAGACAAATCCCTGCACCTAGAATGGGAACCAACGGAACCAATGGCGTTTTGAAAGGGCGCTTCAACTCAGGCCGTTTGTACCTTAAAACAAGGATACCGACACAAACAATCGCAAAGGCAAGCAATGTCCCGATGGATACCAATTCACCTAAAATATTGATTGGCAGGATACCGGCTAAGATTAGTGCTACTACACCGGTAATGACTGTGCTGTAATATGGCGTTTTGAACCTTGGGTGGATTTTCGAAAACTTTGCGGGCAACAAACCATCTTTCGACATGGCATAAAAAATCCGGGGTTGTCCTAACATCATCACCAAAATGACTGAGCTAAGTCCTGCAATTGCGGCAATTTTGATGATCGGGCGCAACCAGAACAATCCGGCACCCATTTCGTTTACACCGACTGCAATCGGATCGGCCACGTTCAGAAAAGTATAGCTCACGATCCCGGTAAGGACAATGGCGACCAGAATGTAAAGGATGGTAGAGATTCCAAGTGACCCAAGTATCCCGATCGGCATATCGCGTTGCGGGTTTTTGGCTTCCTGTGCAGCAGTGGAAACCGCATCGAAACCGATATAGGCAAAAAAGATCACTGCCGAACCCCGAAGGATACCGCTCCATCCGAAATGCCCCCAGACACCCGTATTCTCAGGGATAAAAGGATGCCAGTTTGCCTTATGGACAAAAAAGAACCCGATACCTATAAACAACACGATCACAAATACTTTGATCATGACCATGATATTGTTGAAACTTGCCGATTCTTTGATCCCGATGATCAACAGGATTGTGATCAGGGCAACGATAAACATTGCCGGCAGGTTAAGTACGGCAGTGATGTGCGGAAGACTGGCAATCAGAACGCCGGAAGAGGCAAGGCTGGCGGTGAGCTGGTCTGTAATGGGCTTCCAGCCCAGATCTGGAATATTCACCAAAACAGTACTGTAAGCTGCCGTAAACTGGGGAGGGATATTGATCCCGAAATCTTTGAGGAAACTAACCACATAACCCGACCAACCTACTGATACTGTGGATGCTGCAAATAAGTACTCCAAAATCAGGTCCCATCCGATAATCCAGGCGATAAATTCTCCAAGAGTAGAATAGGCGTATGTATAAGCACTTCCAGATATTGGGATCATCGAGGCAAATTCGGCGTAACACAAACCGGCAAACAAACAGGCCAAACCGGATATTAAAAACGAAATAACAATGGCTGGTCCGGCATATTGTGCTGCAGCCTGACCCGTTAAAACAAAAATACCGGCACCAATTACGGCACCGATTCCTAATGTTGTAAGATTTGTGGCACTGAGTGCCCTTTTCATCTCGTTGTTATCACTGGCCTGATGCGTATGATCGAGCATAGGCTTTGTCCTGAAAAGTCGGGAATTCATCATTTACTAAGGGTTAAATTGGCGATAATGGAATAATTTATTTCTGCTTCCTGCCTGTTGCAATCTTAAAAATCTAAATCAATATTAGGCCTCGTGTTTGATCCATTTCCCGTTTTTCGATTCCCCCAAGATGATCACTTCCTTGGTTTTTTCATACTCCCGTATGGCCAGGATCATCTCTTCCTCCGTCTTACGAATAATCTTAATCCCAGTTTGAGATCCTTTATTGCGAACTTCAATATAAAATCCATCTCTATATTCTTTCGCCCTCGTAGGTGGTCTGCCCATATCAATTACAAATTTTACTTACCAGTGTATTTTCTGGCAATTGCCAAATATAAAAAAATTTCTTGTTAAAAAAATATTTTTGTAAAAAAACACATTCAAAATACCTGGTTTATATGAAAATATA
>CAIYPA010000509.1 GCA_903927965.1 uncultured Bacteroidia bacterium
ACGGTTCTGTTTAGAGAATTGAAATCCTTGGTGTTCAGGTTTACAAGACAATATGAAGCACTTGGCTGATTCTGAATACACAACGACCCAATGGGCTGGTCGAATGCCTTGTAATGAAAATCCTTTACAACTCCTACGATCTCGGATAAACCGGCATCAGTGCCCATTCCCAGAACAAATTTAATTCCAATCGGATTTTCAATCTTGTTTTCTCGTAGGAATGTTTCGTTGACCACCATCTTGTTCTTGTCGGTCACCAGGTCTTCGGAATAAAACCGGCCCTGGGAAATTTGCAACCCTGTCATTCCAAAAAAAGCGGCATCCGCATTAAAGGTGTCAAAATTGAGTTCCCTTTTCACACCCTCTATCGTCTGGATCATTCCCCATCGTGACATGCTATTTCCGGGAAAATACTGGGTAAAGGATATTTTTGCAACAGTTGGTTTCTCAAGTAGCGATTTTTTGAGGACTTCCCTGCTCCCGTATAATTGAGGTGTCAGTTTGATCCCAATTGTGTTCTTCTGGTTAAAACCCAGGGTACTGCTTCCATAATTGACCTGTTTTTGTACCAATATTGTAAAAGAGATCAATACTATCGCAATGACAAACTGAGCTGTTACCAGCACTCCCCTGAAAATAGAATTCGGGGATCCTTGGTTAACCGTTTTTTTCAGATTGTCAACTGCTTTCGATGAGGATATCCGCAATGCCGGAATAATGCTGAAAATCAGGCTTAAGATGAAAATTCCGGAAATGGAACTCATCAGGAATGAAGGGGTATAAAGCAATCGCAAATTGAAGTGGATCCCGGTATAATCGCGGATAAAAGGAAACATGATCTGAACAATCAGGATTGCCAGGAAAAGCGACATCAGGAACAAGATAAAGGCTTCGGCAAGCACATTTCTAAGTATGGAAGCTTTGTCAGCACCAATCACCTTTAATACACCGGTTTGCCTGATTTTCTCAATCCATTGCGATGATGATATATTGATGAAGTTGACCAATGCAATCATCAATACCAGGGCTGCAACCATGACCAGGATCATGACCTTTTGCTTATCGCCAAAATGAAAATAGTCGCTGTCGGTAAGGGAAGATTGAGAAAAATAGATTTCTTTGAATGGATTTAGTTTCAAGTCAGTGTAATTCTCATGTTCATTCTTGGGGAACAACGCCTGAATTTTCAAGGCTGTTGCATTTGGGTCTGTACCTTTTTTCAATAACAGGAAGGTCTGAAAATTGCACCATCCCCAATCGGTAAATTCCTGACCGCTTGACTGCACAATTTTTCGTGTTGCAACTGATGTTATTGCATTGAACGACAGGCATGTATTTGCTGTGGGTTCATTGACGACGGCTGAAACGGTCAGTTCCTTATCGTTATTCAGTTTCACAGTTTTTCCAAGTGCAGGACTATTTCCAAAAAGCTTTTCCGCCAATGGTTTGGTCAGAACAATTGTCATTGGCTCTTTGAGTGCTGTCGAGGGATTTCCCTCAACTGCCAGGTAGGTAAAAAGATTAAAAAAACCGTCGTCCGCAAAAATCAGGTCTGAAGTGATGGGATCATGACCTTCAGCCCGAAATACAGGGGCTTCCCATGTGCCTGCCAGCCTGATTGTCGTTTCAACTTCGGGAATATTCAGATCGATCTGGTCTTTCAAGATTGCAGGCATATAAACCCGGCCTTTCATATTGGCAAATAAAAAGACCCTGTCCCCGTTTTTATGGTAATTGTCGGTAGTGAGTTCGCTGTACGAATATACCGAGAGAATAATGACCAGCGCAAGGCTAATCGATAAGCCAACCAAATTAATTAAATTTGTGATGGGCTTCCTGACAAAATTTCGATATAAAGATTTAAACACGGTTTTCATAATTCACTTTGTAATCCTTTATTTTTTAATTTTTCTTTTAAAATTCTTCTTCTATTCTGTCTCTCGGTGGCTGAGCGGAGCCGAAGCCCCGTTCTCCATGCCCCAAGCTCCCTGCCAACTGTTATTCATACCGAAGTGCCTCTACCGGGTTCCTCGTTGCTGCTTTCCAACTTTGCCAGCTAACTGTCAGCAATGCAATTCCAAGTGCCATCAAACCGGACAGGGTAAAAATCCACCAGCTTAGGGTTGTTTTGCAAGCAAAGTTTTCGAGCCATTTGTCCATGGCGTAGTATGCAATGGGAGTGGCAATTACAAATGATATAGCAACCCATTTTATAAAGTCGTTGTTGAGTAGGATCATCACTTCAGATATTTTGGCACCATTCACTTTCCGAACCCCAATTTCTTTTTTCCTTCGCTCGATGACAAATAATGAAAGTCCAAATAACCCAATACATGAAATGAATATGGCAATAAATGAGAAATACCTGAACAATTCTGAAATTTTGACTTCAAAGTAATACAAATTCGCTAAACTATCATCAAAAAATCCAATGTCACAGGTTGTTTGAGGTACTATTTTCGACCACGATATTTTTATTTTATCAATAGTTTGAGCAAAATTTTCAGGATTTACGCGTACAATGATAAAGCTAGGATTATCGAACAGTGGTAATAATAGCATTGGCTCCACACCACTGTGAAGTGATTCAAAATGGAAGTCTTCGACAACTCCTATTATCTTTCCTTTTTTGTCACCCCAAGGGCTGAATTGTTTTCCAACGGGATCTTTTAAACCCATTCGCCTGATAGCCTCCTGATTTAAAATTACCTGAGGAGATAAAACTTCGTTTTGTTTGAGCACACCATCGTAAGAATCAGGGAAACAACTACCATCGACTATTTTAATCCCTAAGGTTTTCATATAGTTTTTATCAACATTCATCTTGCAGATAAGTACTTTGTTTTCTGGGTCTTTGCCTTCCCACTTATGTCCCCACGAAGAGTTACCTCCCCAAAATGGCAACTTATCCGATCGCGTTATTGATTCAACGCCTATTATCCCGGTTAACTCTTGCCTGATTGCTTCATGCTTATTCTTTGCTTCACCATCTAGTCCCAAATAAATCAAATTGGCATGGTCGTAACCTAAATTGTAATTATTAACGTATCTGATTTGCTGCGAAATAATAATTGAACCACTGATAAGAACAATTGCCAAGGCAAATTGAACGACGACCAAAAGGCTTTTCAAACTAAATCCTCCTCGTTTACCAACCCATGATTTTTTTAGAGCAAAAACAGGATTGATTGAAGAAAGGTACATGGAAGGATAGACCACAGATAATAATGGAACCATCATGATAATTGCCATCAATATCAAGATCATATAGTTGTTTAGAACTTGTCCTAAGACGATGTTTTTATCGGAAATTGAACGGAATGCAGGTAAAAACAGAATTATCAATACAATGCTTAGAATCATACTTAAAAAGATCATTATCCCTTTTTCGAGTAAGAATTGTCTTAAAATATTGCCTTTGCTGGCTCCCATTACCTTGCGTACACCCACTTCCGGTCGACGTTGTTCTGCTTTTGCCGTTGAAAGGTTAATGAAATTGATTGATGCGATCAGGATAATTATTAAGGCGATTGCCAAAAATTGATAGATGTATTGTATCCTGTTGCTTTTCCCGGAATAGGAATACAATCGCTCGTTTTTATAAGGGAAAAGGTGCAAAGTTGTGTTTGGCTGGCCATTATCCTTGCAAATGTTGGTTAATTTGGAGTCCAGCGTTTTTGAATCGGCACCCTGAGCAAGCAATAGGCAGGTATTTGGCCAATTATCTCCCCATTGAGCAAGGTTTACTCCAAATCGTTTCATAATTTCGACAGAAGCTAAAACCTTAAAATTCAGGGTTGAGTTTGATTTTTGTGAAGCAATGACCCCACCAACTGTTAATGAGTACTCATTGTTGAATTTTAGCACTTTCCCAATGGCAGACTGATCTTTAAAAAATAACCGGGCCAGTTCATCAGTGATAATGATCTGGTCTGGCGAAGAAAGCGCATTAATATTACCTTCCAGGATTTTATAGCTAAAAATTTTCAGGAAGTTATTGTCAGTACAAATTACCGGGCCTTCTTTGTATTCCCTGGTTTCATATTTTATCAACTGTCTATCCAAATTTGCGAATGTTGTAGCCAGCTCAACCTCCGCAAAGTTTTTGACAATTGTATTACTTAGAGGGAAAGGGGTACAAGGCGTAAACAACTCCTGACCTTCAGAATATTCCTGATGTTCGTAAACTGTGTAAATCCGATCAAGATGATGATTGTACTTGTCAAAACTCAGTTCATCGACTACCCAGAATAGAATTAACACTACAACTGCCATTCCAAGCGATAATCCTGCGATATTTATAATTGAATA
>CAIYPA010000510.1 GCA_903927965.1 uncultured Bacteroidia bacterium
GTATCCTGTTTAATGACCCAATTAGCCCAGAGATAGGTTATTTTCCTTCATAAAAAAATCCTGCCGGAACATGTTCCGGCAGGATTTTTTTATGAAGGAAAATAACCTATCTCTGGGCTAATTGGGTCATTAAACAGGATACAATCGAAAAAACTCTGAACCTTTCAGGAAAGCCCAAGATCACTTAATTTAGAGGTTCTGCATGGATAAAGATCTCACTCCGGTTGATCAATACCTTTAGCTCATTCTCTATTTTGTCGCACAATTCATGGACCTGTTTAAGGCTCAGATCAGGGTCCAAACGGATCGTAAATTTAATAAATGTATCTGCCCCGCTCGTCCTCACTTTTAAACCATCGAAATTCCTGACCTCAGGAAAAGTTGCAAGAGTCTGCTCTACAATACTTAAAGTATCCTGAGGTGACCTATCGAGCAAAACATCGATTGCTTTTTTGCCAAGCTTAAACGACACCAATAAAACGATGACAGCAACACCTAAAGCCGAAACAGCATCTGCAAAGTATAATCCAAAATTCGCACAAACCAGACCAAACAAGACGACCGCTGAACTCCAGATATCGGTCGAGAAATGAACCGCATCGGCTTCAAGTGCCTGGCTATTGTGCTTTTTGGCGGCTTTTGACAACATGCGGGAACGGTTGATGTCAATAATGATTGAACTGATGACCACAACGTAACTCCAGACGTTGACATCAATATGGGTCTCCCCCGAAACAAGCCTTGAGACAGCTTCGTAGATGATCCATGCGCAGGTGATCAACAAAAGGATGGTTTCGACCAAAGCAGAAAGGTTTTCAATCTTCCCATGACCGTAGTTATGGTTCCGATCAGCAGGTTTGTCGGATATCCTTACTGAAATATAGGTAATTACAGCAGCGACAAGGTCGAGTCCGGAATGTAAAGCCTCAGATAAAATTCCAAGGCTACCTGTCAAGACCCCAATTACAAGTTTCGATCCTGTTAAGACGATAGCCGCCAGAACGGATACAAATGCTACATTTTCTTTCTCTTTGTTCATTTCACAATCTCCATCTCCTTTAGCAAATATCCCGCCCCTGCAAATTTGTCGATGATGAAAAGGGCATAATGCATATCCAAAGAGATGTTTCGGCACACGTCGGGATCATAAACGATATCACTCATCGTCCCCTCCCAGCCTCGGTCAAAGTTTAGGCCGATCAATTCGCCGTTTGCATTGACTACCGGACTTCCCGAATTGCCACCCGTGGTATGGTTGGAGGCACAAAAAGCAACCGGTACTTCGCCCGTATCGTTCACATATTGACCGAAATCGTGGGTACGGTAAATTTTACGCAATGCTTCAGGAACATTGTAATCGTAAATGGCCGGATTGTCCTTTTCAATCACTCCCTTGATTGTCGTAAAATACTTAAATGTTACACCATCGACAGGTTTGTACCCTTCCACTCTCCCATAGGCGACCCTCAAGGTCGAGTTGGCATCGGCCATCATCCGTTTACCTGCGTTCATCTCCATCAAGGCTGCGGTATATTTCTTTTGCACTGCCCCTATTTTGGCGAAAATATCCCTGAAGGGAAAATCAACTTTTGCTTTAAATTGCTGGCTGATCATCTTGTACATCGAATAAGCCTGGTCTTTTTGCAATTCCTTTATCGACCTGGCACCAAAATTTTCAACCAACTTTTTGATTTTCAGGCTATCGGACAGCAATGATTTATTGTATATTGTAGTAAGGACCTGAATATTGCTTATTTTGGGCAATTGTTTCAGAAGCTTTTCGGGCAAAAACCGATGGTCAACCTTTTCAAGATAGATTTGCATCAGGGCTGACCACACTTTCCCGTCGGTTGTTTTGTCGTAATCTTTCAGGTAATCGACCAGAAAATCCTTGACCTTTTTGATTTCCATCTTCCGCAAATCGTCTTTACCGGCGACTTCGATAGGTTCGATTCTTGAAGCCAATGAAAAGATATCGGTGCTACGCTGGACACACTCTGTATAATAGTCGTTTACAGACTGATATGGGAGGTATTCACCATAAAGTTTTTCAAAATCGGATAATATTGTCCCATATTTTTTAATCCTATCGGGATTTTCGTTTACCCATTTTGTAAATTCCAGTTCCCCCGATTTTTTAAGGTTCACTGCATCAAGTCGTTGCAAGCCCTTTACTTCACCCTGCCATTTTTTCCAAGAATTGGAAGTTGAAGCATATTTACCAGCATATTGGATCCTGATTTTTGCACTTGAATTCATCATGGTATTCAGGATGTCCAATTTTGCGGTCCGGATCGCCACTTTGGCAGGATCGCTCTGGTTCGCTATCAGGTTGACTGCCTGTGAGGGTATGTAACGCTGGGTGGTTCCAGGATACCCAAATACCATTGTAAAATCTCCCTCTTTCAACGATTTAAGGTTGATCGGGAAGAACTTTTTGGGATGATAAGGGACGTTATTCGGGGAATATTTCGCCGGTTTGTTGTTTTTATCGGCATAAATCCTGAAAAGGGAGAAATCGCCGGTATGCCTAGGCCAGACCCAATTGTCGGTATCGCCCCCGAATTTCCCGATTGCCGAAGGTGGCGCACCGACCAACCTCACATCCCTGAATGTTTCATAAACATAGACAAAATATTGGTTCCCATTGAACAATGGTTTTACCTGCGCTGAATATCCGGTACCCGAAATGTACTCTTTAATCACCTCGCTTGTATTCCTTTGGATAAGGTCAAGCCTGCCGCCCTGCGTCAAACTGTCTTTCACATCGGTCATAATTTTGTCGGTGACATCCTCCATTTTAACCAGGAACTGAACTGTCAGCATCGGATTGGGAAGTTCTTCCGATTTGTTCATCGCCCAGAAACCGTTGGTGAGGTAATCGTGTTCCACAGAGCTGTGGTTCTGGATCTCCCCATATCCGCAGTGGTGATTGGTGATCAGCAAACCATCGTTGGAAATTACGCCACCGGTACACCCGCCACCAAAACTCACTACGGCATCCTTCATGCTCGCGTGGTTGACGTCGTAGATATCTGCAGCAGAGAGTTTAAACCCCATCTGCGACATCTCCTCGATATTGTATTTCTGGAGCAAGGTAGGGATCCACATCCCTTCTTTGGCAGACAAACAAGTTGCCGAAACAATGAAAACGAAAAACATCAAAAGCCGACGGTTCATAACAAATAGTTTAAGTAATTATAAATCAAAATTTTAACAATTCTTCGTACAATCGCTGGACCGGAAGCCCCATCACATTAAAATAGGACCCTTCGATCCTATTGATTGCAATATATCCGATCCATTCCTGAACTCCATAAGAACCTGCCTTGTCGTAAGGGTGATAATTTTTCAAGTAATAATCGATCTCCTCATCAGTCAGGTCCTTAAAATAAACATCCGTTGTCGCCGAAAGTGCGACCTGTTTCTCCTTGGACGTCAGGCAAACACCGGTAACTACGACATGCTTTTTGCCTGACAATTTCCGGAGCATCTCAAAGGAATGTTCGTAGTCGTTAGGCTTACCAAGGACTTCGCCATCGATCCAGACAATTGTATCGGCAGTAACCACAATGGTTTGATCATCGACCTCCTCTACAAAGGGTTCTGCTTTAAGCTTTGCCAGATAGACAGGGATCTCCTCCATGGCCATCCCTTCAGGGAAAACTTCGTCAACTTCGTGGATCACCACTTCAAACGGGATGTCCAATCCTGCCAGAAGCTCGTGCCTTCGTGGGGATTTGGAAGCGAGGATTATTTTGTAATTAATTGTCATTAATTATCTTCGTAATATATTATCTAATTCCTATATGTGCCGTGCCGAAGGCACTCCTTCTAATCCCTGATCGTCCTTAACCCAGGATTAAAATCCTGGGTTACAAAATGAATCGTTCCTACGGAACTGCAAAGTGGTAGCACTCCTAAGAGCCGTAGGATCGGATCATCCTGTAATCATAGGATTAAAATCCTGGGTTACAAAATGGATCGTTCCTTCGGAACTACCAAGTGGAGGCACTCCTAAGAGCCAAAGGCTCGGTTCATCCTGTAATCCCAGGATTAAAATCCTGGGTTACAAAATGGATCGTTCCTTCGGAACTACCAAGTGGTAGCACTTTTAAGAGCTGTAGGCTCGGATCATCCTGTAATCCCAGGATTAAAATCCTGAGTTACAAAATGAATCGTTACTACGGAACTACCAAGTGGCAAAACTCCCTAGAGCCGTAGGCTCGGACCATTTTGTAAGGATGGATTTCAATCCATCCCTCCTACGGAACTACAAAGTGGCACCACTCCAAAGAGCCGTAGGCTCGGACCATTTTGTAAGGATGGATTTTAATCCGTCCCTCATCCCAGAGCTAAAACATGTTCCAGTCCATCTTTTCGGGATCCATCCAGGTTCCCTGCGCACGCATGACCTGTTCGAGCACATCACGGATGCAACCTTCCCCACCGTTTTTATCCGAAATATAATGGGAAATCGCTTTAATTTCGGGTGCTGCATCCATCGGACAAACCGGAACACCCACAGCTTTCATCACCGGATAATCTGGCAAATCGTCACCCATGTACATCACATCCTCAGCCTTCAGATTGTTCATTTCAAGAAAGTCGAAGAGCGCGGGCAATTTTCTAAGCGAACCAGCATAAATATGTTTGATACCGATCAATTCACACCTTTTGATCACTTCAACGGTATTACCCCCCGTGATCACCCCAATTGGAAAGCCCATCCGCACAGCATAAACCAGCGCAAACCCATCTTTGAGGTTTGAAGTCCTAATGGTTTCGCCATTCGGGGCAAGCACTTGGGTTGCAGCAGATAAAACACCATCCACATCGAAAACAAAAGCTTTCACTTTCGACAATTCTTCTTTAAAAAAAGCCATCTAAAACTAATTAATTGTTTGTATAATCCTATCGCTGATCTGCTGATAGAGTATTTGAAGGTCAGGATGATTTCCCAAAAAATCTAAGTGCTTATCAATTATCTCTTTATCGTTCCGGATTGCCGGGCCGGTTTGAACAGATTTTGGTAAATGATCCACAATTTTGGCGGCAGTTTCCACGATCAGAGGCTTCAGGATATCAAAACCGATCCCTTTTTCGCGCAGCAGCCCCTCCCCTATGGAATAAAAATGGTTCACAAAATTGCAGGCAAAGACCGCTGCTAAGTGGATTTGCTGACGCTGATCGGAATTGATAAGCTGTATGTTCTTGGATATCGATTGTGCCAGATCCTTTAAGATTTCAAGGTTTTGGGGAGTATTGGCCTCCAGGCAAATCGGAATCGTTCCGAAATCAACTTTTTTTGATTTGGAAAAGGTTTGAAAAGGATAAAACACGCCGAAGTTTTCACAGTAAGGGGAAAGGAGTTCCATCGGTGTACTTCCTGAGGTATGGACGACAAGTTTGTTGCCACAAAAGTGCCCTGATAAAACCTGTTCAATTGCTTTATCTGCTACTGAAATAATGTAAATATCTGAATCAGTATTAATTAACGATATTTCATTGGTATATTGACAGTTAAGCTGAACAGCCAGATCCATGGCATTTCCAGCCGTCCTCGACCAAACCTGCACAATCTCATGTCCTTTTTTAAATAGGGCGATTCCCAATTGCGTGGCAAGATTTCCTGAACCAATTAAACAAACTTTCATTTCACCGATTTTCTGCAAAAGTATCTTTAAAAAATGGTGCAGCAAATCCTGATACCGATTTTCCCTCTATTTTAAACGGTTGCATTGAGGTGCAGATAGCAGTGGATCAATCCCGCTATCTTCAGATTGCGCCTCTGGATTGGAAAAACTCCCTTTTCTACAAATATTTCGCATCTCTGATGCTTTTGACCTTGCAAAAAACGCATTTCAATTTCAAAACAAAAAGCGGAACTGTTTAGGTCCCGCAATTCACTGTTCACAAAATATATATAAAGATGAGTTCACGAATTTCAAAGCATTTCCTTTATGGCATCAGGTTTACGTTCCCATAGCTACTTTCAATGCGGACGGTTGACTTAGGATTTTCTCCATTTCCTACAGTTCCATCCACTTCATAACTTGTGTCCGCACGCAATCTGTTGAGCTTTCCATCGGGATGCTGAATATTGCTGTAACGCACTTTGCCATTCAATTTATAGGAAGCACCGCTTTCGATCCCAAGTTTGATCCCAGCATATCGGTTATCAATGGTAATGCTCTCGAATCCGGCAGGGATCTGTCCAACGCTAAAGCCTCCATATCCGTTGACCAGTTTTAGCTTTGTACTCAGTTTATCAATTTTCGTCCCGGTATATTGCGAGTTCATAATCAAAGCATTGAGCGTACCAAGATCGTAGTTGTCATATTTCGAGTCTGCATCGATATTTTTGCTATTTTCAATTGTAATCCCGGAATAGCGGGTTTCCATCTTCATGTTGTCCCCCTTATTTAACCGGAACTTTGAATAATGAAGGACTAGCGATAAATCGTTGATTGCTTCCAGGTTGACCTTGCTATATGCAATGTCCAATGAAAGATTGGGTGAGAGCAGTTTTTGTCCGGTCAGTTCCCCATATTTGATCTCGAAAGTACCCTTGGCTGTCAGGTCTTTCATATTTACCGTACCATATTTCTGGACCACTGCAAGTTCCCTGTCGGCTGGAACAGAAACATGATAGTCAATGCTAAATTCGTTGTTCCCGTTCATGTTGTTTTCGATATTGGTGACTGCAACCACGGTGCTACCGCTCAGATTGATAGTGACATCGATGTTGTTCAGCAACCGCTGCGCCCTGTCTGAGCTTCCTTCCACCCAAATATCGACGGATACAACTACCGAATCGGTGCGGTTGTTTTCGATGTAGATGTTTCCGTATTTATTGTTCAGGTCGAGCTTCTGGACTTTCCCTACCGGATAACTTCTATAAACATGTTTTGAGACCCTTGTTGCAGAAGCCGTAATAGACATCACCAAAATAATGATGATCAATAGTTTACATTTTAGTGCTTTCATTGTATTTTCTTTTTTGTTGTTTAACGTTTTCCAAATCAGTTTTTATAGTATTCACGATATCGAGCTTTGTCTGGTAATATTCTATCATTGCATTGATGATCCTTTCGTCGTTGGGATTGGCCTTGTATTCCTGTTGAAGGTTCAAAAACAAACTGTCCATTTCCGAAAGTTCGTGCTTGATCTGGACGATCTCTATTGCCGACCCGATCCCATCTTTGGCCATGGTTTCGAGTTCCCTTATACCCGTGTTGATTTTGCTTGTATAATAGAACGAGGCTTCATTCATCTCATTACGGATCACTGCCGTCTCCTTTGACTTCTGTTTTGGACTCCTTATCGTAAAGAATAAATTCGCTGACAATAAGATGATTACAAGGACTGCAGCTACTTTCAGGAAGGGTGATAGGATTGGTTTTCCCTGTTTCCTTTCCGCCTGCTTTAGCTTTTGTTCAAAACGTTCAAAGTGACCGTTCTGGGGTTCCTCATCAAAATCGGCCCGATTCTCAAAAAATATTTTGTCCAGCTTATCCATAAATTTTCTCCGGAATATGTTGTTTCTTATTTTCAATCAATATCTCTTTCAACCGTTGGCGGGCCCGTGAAAATTGGGTCCGTGAGGTGACATTTTTAATTCCAAGGATTTCGCTTACCTCTTCGTGATCGTAACCTTCCAAGAGAACCAGCGAAAGGATTGTCCTGTATCCATCAGGTAATGAATTGATTGCAGATTTCACCTCATCGACAGTGATCAATTCGCCTTCAGGTTCCTGTTCATTTGAGACGGGAAGCTCTGCATAAAGTTCCTCAAAGACCACTTTTCTTTTTCTTAAAACATCCAACGACCGGTTGATCACGATTTTTCGAAGCCAGGCACCAAAACTCACATCCCCGCTGAAGGTCTTCAACTTTTGGAAGGCCGACAAAAACGATTCCTGCATAATGTCCTCAGCCTCTTCGGGTACACCCACAATCCGCAGGCTTGAGTTAAACATCGACTTGTAATAGAGCCGGTATATCTCAAATTGTGCCACTTTGTCGCCGGTTGTGCAGCGGTCGAGCAAATCCTGATGAATATTGATGTATTTATTTCCCACCTGATCTGTTTTCTGAGTAAAAGACGAAGTTAGGTTTTCTTTGTTGCATTTGCGTTCAAAATAATTCTTAGATTTGTTCAAGTGTAAAAATAATCCAATATGAAGAGTTACGATCCCCAGATGCACACTTGCGAGCATATCCTGAACCAGACCATGACAAGGATGTTTGGTTGCGAAAGGTCATTTTCGAGCCATATCGAAAAGAAAAAATCCAAATGCGATTACCATTTCACAAGACCGCTTAACCCTCATGAGGAGATAGAATTGGTATCGCGTGTAAATGAGGTCATTGGACAGGACCTCGAAGTGAAGGAGCATTTCCTGAATTTGGCCGATGCCACAAAAAAATACAACCTGAGCCGTTTGCCCGAAGATGCCGGTGATGAGGTTCGCGTTGTGACTGTTGGCGATTACGATGCCTGTCCATGTATCGGGCCACACGTTTCCAAAACGTCAGAAATCGGAACTTTCCAATTGATTTCCAGTTCGTGCGAAAACGATATCCTGCGCATCAGGTTTAAATTGGTAAAATGATACATGTAGAGACGCAATAAATTGCGTCTCTACGCCGATTAATAATTCCATAAATGTCATCTCTCGAAATTTACAAAGCATCTGCCGGATCGGGTAAAACCTTCCGGATTGTGCGCGAATACCTAAAAATGGTGTTCCAGCGTCCGGGTGCCTATCGGAATATCCTGGCTGTCACATTCACTAACAAGGCGACTGCTGAAATGAAAGACCGGATCCTCAACGACCTATCGTTGCTCGATTCCGGAAAACCTTCTGCTCACCTGGAGTACCTTAAATTGGAATTTCGAAAAAGTGAAGAGGAGATCAGGCAAACTGCCGGAACCATCCTTAGATTGATCCTGCACGACTATTCACGGTTTTCGGTGAGCACCATCGACAGTTTTTTCCAGCGTGTAATCAGGGCATTTTCGCGCGAGATGAGATTAAATGCTTCCTATCGTACGGAACTTGATACCCAATTGGTTCTCGAAGAAGCAGTTGACCGGTTGTTTTTGGAAATGGACAACAACCCCGGTTTGAAAACATGGATGCTTGAATATGCCGACGAGAACCTGAAGGAAGGGAAAACCTGGAATTTCAGGGAGGACCTGACAAGGCGTGGGGCAGAACTTTTTAAGGAAGAATTTAAATTGTTCAGTGAACCTTTGCTGCAAAAACTAGCCGACAAGAATTACCTCACAAAGTACAACCAACAACTCAGGGTGGTGCTCGACAATTATGAAAATAAATTAAAAAATATTGGTAAACAAGGACTTGCACTTATTTCCTCACATGGACTGACAGTTGAACATTTCATCTATGGGAAGGCATCGTTTGCCAACCATTTCAATAAACTCGCCAACGGCAACTTTGAAACTCCAGGTGCGAGGGCACTCGGAGCCTGCAACAACCTTGATGCATGGACAAAAGCAAAAGACAAGCCAGAATTGAAGGATAAGGTTTCTTCAATTTATCAGGATGGATTAAACAGCCTGTTGGTCAACTCAATAGAAACCATGAGAACCGAGGGTGTAGCTGCGAATTCGGCGAAAGCCATCCTCGCCAACCTTTTTTCGTTTGGTTTGCTCACCGATATCGCCTTGAAAGTTCAGGAAGTCTCCAAAGAGAAAAACCTTGTCTTGCTCAACGATTCTGCCCAGTTGCTCCGCAGTGTCATCGCCGGCACCGATTCCCCGTTTGTTTATGAGAAGATGGGTTCAGTTTACCGCAATTTTATGCTCGACGAGTTTCAGGATACTTCGAGATTGCAATGGGACAATTTTAAACCATTGATTGAGAACTCATTGGCCGATGATCACCGCAATATTATTGTAGGCGATGTCAAACAGTCGATCTACCGCTGGCGAAACGGCGATTGGAACCTCCTTTCGACCCAGGTGGAAGAGGACCTTTCCCACTTTGGGTCTTCTGTTGTTTCACTCGATACCAATTGGCGGAGCGCTAAAAAGGTGATCGACTTCAACAATATCCTGTTCAGGGAATCTGCCCGCCTTTTAAATACTGATTTTGAGGCAACCCTTGCCAGTTCGGGTCGTACTTCCGAACCATTATCAAACATGTACGGGGTTATCGAAAAGGCTTACAGTGATCATTTTCAGCGTTTTTCTGGCAAGTCAACAACAGAAGGGTACGTCAGGCTGCAATTTATTGAAAATGAGGAAACTAAAAATAAAAGCGAATTCAGGGAATTGGCTATTGCCGAACTGATTGTACAGATCGAGGCAACACAGGCCAATGGTGTCCGACCTGGTGATATTGCCATTCTGGTCCGTGGGAAAAGAGAAGGATCCATGATTGCCAGGGCTTTACTGGATCGAAAGATCATGAACCCTGGTAGCCCCTATTGTTACGATGTCATTTCCAATGATTCCCTGATCATCGGGCAGTCGCCGGTCGTTCGGTTTATCCTCAATTTCTTTTCACTTTTTGCAGGTCAGGAAAACGAGATTTTAAAAGCAGACCTTATCTTCAATTATTCCATTTACCTGCTTCCATTGATCAATAAGAATCTGGCCACGATTGCCGAAGATCAATATCATTCGTACCTGGCTGCAAATGAAGCAGCACCCGAACTTTTTAAGCCATGGTTCAGATCGGATGGTGACGATGCTTTTGATACTTCGATCCTGAGCCTGCCGCTGTTTGAGCTGGCTAGCCGAATAGCGGAGAATTTCGGCCTCAACAAGATCAAAGGCGAGATGGTTTATCTTGAGGCATTCCTCGATCTGGTACTTCAATATGGCAGGGATGGGGCTGGTGGAATCGCAGGATTCCTCGATTGGTGGGAGTTGTCGGGCAAAGACAAAACCATCACCCTCTCTGAAGGACAAAATGCCATTTCCATCCTTACCATCCACAAATCGAAAGGACTAGAATTTCATACCGTTTTTATCCCCTTGTGCGACTGGGAAATTGTACCTGGCGGCATTAAAGCACCCTATCTCTGGTGCCATCCCGAACAACCGCCTTTCAACCTCATGGACCTTGTCCTTGTAAGATATGGCAAAAACCTGGAGCAAACCCTGTTTTCGGAAGCCTATTACAAAGAGATGTTGTACAGTTCGGTTGACAATCTGAACCTGCTCTATGTGGCGATGACCCGTGCAATCAACTCATTGATTGTATTTTGTCCTTATACCGAAAAGCAGGGCAGTTCCTATAAAAATATTGGGGCCTTGATCCAGGGTGTGATGGAAAACCCACCCTTGCTCGATTCTGATGATCGGGAAAAATATATCGACCTGACCGAATTTTACGATCCCGAAACCAAAATATTTGAACTTGGCGAAGTGAAAAAAGTATTGTATTCTGCTCAATCACAGGCTTCGAATAACAAGGAACTGGATGGGTTGATCCTTTCTGGTAAAAGGGACCAGCTCAAACTGAGGCTTCACCGCGACAGTTACCTCGATCTGTACGATCCAAAAAAATCTGACAGCATTGGCCATGGAAAATTGTTGCATGAATTGTTCGAAAACATTGCGACCACTGCCGATGTCATTCCAGCCTTGAAACGGATGATTTCGGTCGGAAAAATAGACACAAAGACAGGAGAAGAATACAAACAGATCATTTTCAAAATGTTGGAATCCGAACCCTTCCGGGGATGGTTCAGCGGTGAATACAGGGTATTGAACGAGCGGGATATCCTGCGCGGAAAGGAGACCCACCACCGCCCGGACCGGGTCATGATCAAAAACGATGTGTTAATTGTTGTAGATTACAAGACCGGGAAAAGGTCGGAAAGCCATTTTGTACAAGTGAAGGGATATCTTCAGGATTTTGAGAAAATGAACTACACCCAACCCAAAGGTTATATTTGGTATCTATCAGACAATGAATTGGTTGAATTAGTACAATAATAAAGTGAGAAAAATAAGAAATCCCTATGCCGCCTCTGGCAGGCCCGAATACCAATGTTTTGGATGTTCACCCAACAATCCAATCGGACTAAACCTGCAATTTTGGGACGATGGTAAAGACGTGATCGCAAAATGGACGCCCCGCAAATCGCTTGAAGGGTTTGCGAACGTTTTGCATGGCGGTATCCAGGCCACCTTGCTCGATGAGCTGGCAAGCTGGGTCGTCCAGACCCACTGTAAAACAGTAGGAGTCACTTCCTCCATGGAGATCAGCTATCGCCGCCCTGTCCTGATCAGTGCCGGTGAGATCACCCTGCGTGGTAGGGTTAAGGAAGCTGGAACCTGGGTTGCCATCATCGAAACCGAACTTTTTGGAAACGATGGAAAAGTCTGTGCGACAGCCTTGGTCAAATATTTCCTGTTTAACGCGGAAAAATGGGTCTCGGAATATTTCTATCCCGGAGCGGATGCGTTTTATGAAGCGAACGATTAACGGCTTACATAAGGGTGTTGGCCAATGTCTGGCTACCTATTGTATGAATTAAACAAGTATCCCAAAAGGATTATCGTGCTAAATTTGTTAAAAGAATTTTAATGAACACACTCTTTAAACCAAAGCTCTATGTTGTTCTAAAACAAGGATATACACGACAGCTTTTCAATAAGGATCTCTTTGCCGGAATTATGGTCGGATTGGTTACCCTACCATTGGCGATTGCATTTGCAGTGGCATCCGGGGTTTCACCTGAAAAAGGGCTGATCACGGCAATCGTTGCAGGACTTATCATTTCCCTGATCGGTGGGAGCCGCTTTCAGATTGGTGGCCCAACCGGCGTATTCATTGTAGTGATTTATGGGATAGTCCAAAAATATGGCCTCAATGGTTTGATGATCTCTACTATTCTGGCTGGGTTTATGCTGATCGGATTTGGCCTTTTAAGGTTAGGCGTGATTATCAAGTTTATACCCAATCCGCTTGTTGTTGGATTTATGAGTGGTATCGCACTGGTCATTGTAACGACCCAGGTAAAATATGCACTTGGCCTTCCGATCTACCAATTACCGGATGATTTCATTGGAAAATGGATCTCTATTTTTTCCAATTTTCAGATCAACTTCTTTGACCTGATCATCACAATTGGCACCATTCTTATCGCGGTATTCAGTTCAAAGTTAATCAGGAAGATTTCGGGTTCATTCGTAGCCCTGATCCTTGTAACGGTTGCTGTTACTTTGCTAAAATTACCCGTTCAGACCATTCATGCTGTTTCTGGCGATATTCCCAATTCGATCAGTCTTCAAATACCTCATTTACAATGGGAATCCCTTCGGGAGTACATCCAGCCTGCATTTACGATTGCAATCATCTGTGCGATAGAATCCTTGCTATCGGCGGTTGTAGCCGACGGAATGACGAGTGGCCACCATCGGTCAAATACGGAGTTGATAGCCCAAGGAGTTGCCAATATTGTGACCCCTTTTTTCGGTGGTATTCCCGCCATGGGTGCCATAGAGCGTACAGCCAAGAATGTTAAAAATGGGGCGCGCACGCCTGTCGCCGGAATTGTACATGCTTTGATCCTATTGTCTTTGCTGCTGTTGTTCGACAAATGGGTTACGTTGGTCCCGATGTCGTGCATTGCCGGCTTATTGATGGTTGTTGCCTATAACATGTCCGAATGGCGCACATTTATATCCGGCCTAAAAGGCTCAAAGTACGATGTACTTGTCCTTTTAACGGCCTTCCTGCTCACAGTATTTGTCGATCTGACCATCGCCATCGAAGTCGGGATGGTTTTTTCGGCGATGTTGTTTATGCAACGCATGTCGAAACTCAGCAATATTGAGTCGGTTGACATCGACAGCGATATCCTTGAAAACTATTCAGCCCTGCCCAAAGGCGTTGATATCTATGAAATTATAGGGCCCTTCTTTTTTGGGGCGGCACAATCGTACAAAGAGACCCTGCAAGGGATAACAGGAAATTCGAAAGTTTTGATCTTGCGGATGCGTTATGTCCCATTTATCGATACGACCGGCATCCAAAATTTCAAGGAGGTGATCAGGGATTTCAGGATACACAAAGTGACCATTATCTTATCGGGAGTGCGGCCCGATGTGCGTGAGACGCTGGTTTCCTGCGGTTTGGCCGATGTGATTGGCCGCGAACTGATTTGCGAGAATTTTGGGGAAGCGGTCAGGAAAGCTACAGAAGAGTTGGAAAAGAAGAAACCGTTCAGTTTAAGGTAAAAACGGAGACGGAAAACCGAAAAAGGGAGACTGTTAAATTAAATTTCTTATAATAATTCCGTAATCCAATCTTTCCAGTCAATTGGTATTCCCAGTTCATCCATTGAGTCCTCTCTGAAAAGCCTTCTTCTGCCACACAAAAACACAAAGGCTTCTCAAAGGATATAGTGCTAATAATTAGGTCTTTGTGAAACCTTTGTGTCTTAGTGCCTTCGTGGCATTTCTTCCTTTATCTTTTCGGATCGGATTCTCCATTTCAAATCTGCAAACAGACTATGGTTTTATCGGTTTTAAATTTATTATAATGGAAACGCTACAATTTAAAACGTTATATATTTTGAGATTGACAATTTTCCTGGGCCACTATCTCCTTGCCAACCGACAGATTCGAGAAGCCAGCCGCCAGTTGCCCTTTCCCCTCTACTCCACCCCCACTTTAAAAACAATCTTCTTTACACTTGTTGGGCAATTTTCGTCTGCAATGGCGGTGTGCAGGTCGGTGGGGAAATAGATGGCGAACATGCCGGGGACAAATCTCGTGAAATAACCTTCACCAGCATAGATTCCATAATCCTTTTCCTCATTAAAAGGATCAAGCACTTCCTGCGATTGCAGCGAATCATATCCCATTAATTCTGAGCCTTTTACCCAATACTGGACATCAATATTTTTGCGGTGGGCTTCCATCCTGACTTTGTTCGTATTTTTTTGTTCGCTCTCCATCACCAGCATAACGACCTGATCTTTAACGATCTCATATTTTCCAACCTCAACATTGTTCAGATCGTTTTGTTTGATGTAATTCAGGGCTGCTACAATACCTGCACCCAATCCATTGTAAAGGGCCGCATTTTCAATTCTGTCAATAATCATAGGGATATTATTTTAAGGGGGCAAAGATATTGAAATTCAAAATAGAACTGAGGGAAAATTTAGGCAACTAAAACACAAAGTCTCTAAATTCCACCAAATTTAATTTCATAATGATTAAAATTCGTGAATTCGTGCTCATTTAAATTAAAAATCCTCCCCGAATGAACGAAGAGGATTCCTATGATTCAAAAAATCAATATTTTAATTCGCGGTCAACTTTGCGATGTATTTGTCGATGGTCCTTCCTTCGTTGCTTTCGGCATACTTGTCCTTGATCACTTTGTATGCGGCCAATGCTTTATCCTTATTCCCCATCACCTCATAAAGGTTGCCAGCTTTCAGGTAATAGATTGGTGAAGTGAACGCATTTGGATTGAGTTCGGCAGCTTCTGTGTATAACTTGACAGCTTTCTCTTTATTTCCCAGTTCAGCATAAGCATCACCTTTTGCACCTAAGACAATAGGGGCAAGAAGTAAATCGTCGGTACTGAATTTATCCAGATAATCAATCGCTTCCTGGTATTTTCCAAGATGGAGTTCAGAAATCCCGGCATAATACCTTGCAAGTTTTCCAGCCTTGGTCCGTCCATAATCATCGATGATATCCAACAAGCCCGGGAAATTGCCATCCCCATTGATAGCCAGGTTGAAAGAATCTTTTGCAAAATATTGTTCTGCCATGTAAATTTGCTCTTTGGCTTTTGCCTCCCTTGGAAGGGAATAAAAACGGTGCGTAGCAAGGAAAATAAGGGCTACAACTACAGCTCCCCCAAAAATCATGGTGATGATTTTCGAATTGGCTTCAAAAAAACGTTCGGCGGTTGTCAACGCATTTTCAACTTCAACTAAATTTTCAACTGGTTTTGGTGTCTTTTCCTTACTCATTTTATTTTTATCTCTTAGATTTTTCTTTTTTTCAATTCGTTTGCAAAAATAAGCGTTTTTACTAAACCACAGTCATTTTTAAATATAAAAATACTTTTTAAAAAAACGCTAAATTTGCCGGTATCAAAATTACTTTTAGCCGATGTTTATCCGGAATCTCGCTGTTGTCAATTATAAGAATCTCATTCATGCTGATTTACAATTTTCGCCCAAGCTGAATTGTTTTATTGGGAATAACGGGGTCGGAAAAACGAACCTGCTTGATTGCCTTTTTTACCTCTCATTTTGTAAAAGCTACTTTAATCTGCCTGATAGTCAAAATATTAGACACGAAGAAGATTTCTTTGTGTTGCAGGGAAAATACGATTGCGGGGGTGAACCGGAGGATATTTACTGTGGTTTTAAAACAGGGAACAAGAAGGTTTTCAGGCGGAACAAGAAGGAGTACGACCGGCTTTCGGACCACATCGGTTTGCTCCCCCTAGTTATGATCTCACCTGCCGATTCTGTCCTCATCCAGGGTGCAAGCGAAGAGCGGCGCCGGTTTATGGACAGCGTTATCTCGCAATACGACCGTCAGTACCTCGAATGGCTGCTTAAATACAACCGGGCTTTGCTTCAGCGCAACAACCTTTTGAAGTTCTTCGCGACAAACCATCAGTTCGATGCCGACAGCCTCGATGTTTGGAGCGAACAGTTGGTCCATGCCGGTGAAAAGATATATCAAAAAAGGGTCGAGTTCCTGGATACCTTGCTGCCGGTTTTTCAGCAGTATTACGATTTTATCGCACAAGGCCATGAAAAGGTGAGGCTCGAATACCATTCACAGCTTAAAGATTCAGATTTCAGGCAGTTACTTGAAAATTCGGGGGATAAGGACCGTATGTTGCAATTTACAACTGCCGGAATCCACAAAGATGACCTTGACCTTAAGATCGACGATTATCCGATCAAAAAGCTGGGGTCGCAGGGTCAAAATAAAACTTTCCTGATCGCCCTTAAATTTGCCCAGTTCGACTTCATTAGTTCGGTTAATAAAGTGAAACCGATTCTGCTGCTCGACGATATTTTCGACAAACTCGACAGTTCGCGTGTCGGACAGATCGTTAAACTGGTGTCGGACAAAAATTTTGGGCAGATCTTTATTACCGATACCAACCGTGAGCATTTGGATGGGATCATCCACGAAGCCGGTGGTGCCGATTATAAAATCTTCCCTGTTTCTGACGGGCAAATAACAGAAATTTAGATTCTTAACCGAAACTATTAAAGATTAATTATGAGACGTAGCAACATACAATCATTGGGAAGTGCCATCAAAGATTATCTGAAAGATAGGCACCTGGATGGCAAAATGGCTGAGATTGAGGCAGTCAATGCATGGGAAACCTTGCTTGGCGTTCAAATCGCACGGGCCACTGAATCCATTTACATCAAAGATTCGACTCTGTATGTTACCCTTCGATCGTCGATTGTGAGGAATGAACTGTTTATGATGCGCAACGACATTATCAATGGAATGAACCAACATGTCGGGCGCATTGTTGTAAAAGCAATTGTTTTGAAATAAATATTTCAAAAGTGAATTTCATAATGGATTATGAACCTCTGCGAAAATCTGCGAGATCTGCGGGACACATTGCAAAAATTTCCCGCAGATTCCGCAGATCGACGCAGAGATCAATTAATGTAATTATTCATGTGATATTGGTTAAGTCGTATCACATAAAATCACTCATCTTAGATTATTGTCAGTAATGTCCATCAATTTTTCTGAAATCCCAACACCCTGTTATCTTCTCGAAGAGGATTTATTGCGCAAGAACTTGCGTTTGATTAAGTCTGTTAAGAAAAGTGCCAGGATCGACATTATCCTGGCTTTTAAGGGATTCTCCATGTGGAAAGCTTTTCCGATTGTGAGGGAATATATCTCAGGGTTTGCGGCGAGTGGCGCTTACGAAGCCCGGTTGGGTGTTGAAGAGATGAAAACACTCGCCCACACCTTTTCAGTTGCTTTTCATGCAAGCGATTTTAACGAGGTGATGCAAAATTCTTCGCACATCACGTTCAATTCATTGACCCAACTGGAGCGTTTTCTCCCCACTGTTCAAAATTTCTCCCGCAAAATTTCTGTAGGAATCAGGGTCAACCCGGAATTTTCAGAAGTTGAAACTGAATTGTACAACCCATGTGCCCCAGGAACGAGATTAGGAATCCTAGCGGAGCAGATGGGCGACAAGTTGCCTGATGGTGTTGAAGGGTTGCATTTTCATACCCTTTGCGAGTCGAGCGCCGGTGATCTGGAAAAGACCCTCGTTGCCTTCGAAGCCCGGTTTGGGAAATACCTCGACCAGGTCAAGTGGGTGAACATGGGTGGTGGTCATTTGATGACACGTGCAGGTTATGATACAGAAAAGCTGATCGCCATATTAAAGGATTTCAGGAAGCGGTGGAACAATATTGAGGTGATCCTTGAACCGGGCAGTGCCTTTGCCTGGGAAACAGGGGTGCTGCTAGCCGAGGTTGTGGATCTGGTTGAAAATAAGGGCATTAAGACTGCTGTCTTAAATGTTTCATTTACAGCACATATGCCCGACTGTCTTGAAATGCCCTACCAACCAAGGATCCGGGGCGCACAATCCAAAGTCATCGAAGGAAAACCCACCTATCGCATGGGTGGAAGTTCTTGTCTGGCAGGCGATTTTATTGGCTATTGGTCATTTGAAAAAGAACTCAACGTTGGCGATCCCATTATTTTTGAAGACATGATCCATTACACGATCGTGAAAACGACCATGTTCAACGGAGTCCCCCTCCCTTCTATCGGGATGTGGAGCTCTTCGGGAGAATTCAAGCTATTGAGGCGCTTTGATTATTCAGACTACAAAAATCGGATGGCTTGAAAAGGCGGCTGGCAGTTGGCGGCTGGCGGCTGGCTGGCTTGAGATCATGATGATGAAGCCTAAATAACGTTGACCGTTTTGTCTCTATTATCTCCTCATTAATTGCAGAAATTACATCCTGAATCTGAGGTGTTGTTTGCTCAAGTAGGAATGGGCTAGATGCCCTTTCCTTCTTGGTAATTGCGTCAAATGACTCCGTCATCTTCGGCGTTGTTTGCTGCACTAAAAGTAGGTGTTTTTTTTCGAATGCCAATGGTGACAAATATTTTAGTGATTTGTGTGGCCGTCCTTCATTGTAGAGAGATACAGAATGGTCAACATTTTTTATAAGTTCATCAAACGTTTTGATCTTCAAATGTTTGAGATAATTATTTTTTATTGTCCCATTTATTCTTTCAGCTTTCCCATTTTCCCACGGATACTCGCACATACTATTTACCATTTGGTATTTTGTCGTAATTGAGACAAATTCCTTGGCGTAATATTGACCGCCGCCATCAGAATGAAAAATTGTACCAGGCGGTATTTTTCCTCCCCTTGCCTTAATTGCCATTTGTAATGCAGGTAATGTTGTCTGTTCTGTTGTAAGCCGTTTTGAAACACTATAGCCCAATATCATGCGGGAATAACAATCTATTATAAAGGTAATGTAATGGAATTTCCCACATATGTCAAAGTAGGTTATATCACTGCTAAGTGCTTGATTTACATTTGTCAACACTAGTCCTGCAAGATGGTTCTCAAACCGTATCACACCATTGCTGTTTGTTGTTTTTTGATAGTTTATATTGCGTTCGACACTGTATCCCCACTCACTGCACAAGCCCTACAATTTGTCCCTTCCTATGCCTTCTGGCATGATCATATGGTACATGGCCCGGCTGCTCAAAGTTGGATGGTCCTGGCGAACCTGCCATACTATTTGTTTGAGGTACCCCACTTCTTCGTTGTATAACATCCTGCGCTCTAACATTTGGTGGATTGCTTGTTTACTGGTGTTAAGGGTCAAATAAAACATATTCAGGCTACAACAGAGTCGTTCCCTATGCTGCCAGTACCAGATAATGGCTTTTTCTCGAATTTTTTTTTAATATCGATGCCATACTCTTGTTCTGTCAGTTCCATCATTTTTGCCTGAAAATCGATCAGAAGTTGTTTCTGGCCGATGATCCGCTCCAGTTCTGCAATCTTTTGCCCCTGGTCTAATATTTTGCGGGTGTCGCTATCGCTTTCTACAATGGTTCTTACTGATTTCATACGATTTGTGCTAAATTTTGTAAGCCACTTGCCTACACTGACGGCACGTACCTCATATTCGCGGCATACCTGTGCAATGGTAGTGACTTTTTGCTCGATCTCCCGAACCTTTTTCCGCTTAAATTCTTCACTAAAAGTCCTGCGCCTTCTTTCATCAATGCTCTGCTGAAACTGTTGTCTTTTTGCCATTTTTTCCCGTTTAAAAAATTAATTTTATCCCCTTAAAACGGTCAACGTATTTCAGGCACTAACATGATGATGGAAGGATTGGTTTAAGTTGTCACCCCAAAATAATGTTTAGGACTTCAATCTAAATTTTGAAGGTTGCCAGCCGCGAGTTGCCAGTTGCCAGTAGCCAGCAGCAATTAACTTTGAAGATTGCCAGCCGCCAGCAGCCAGTTGCCAGCCGCTGTTAAATAATATCACGTTTCTTAACACCTTATGCAAATGCATCTTAATAGAGCCCTGCAATGAACTATCTTTCACATATTTATCTGTCCGGTGAGTCCGAAGAGGTGATCCTTGGGAACTTCATCGGCGATTTTGTGAAGGGGCGGCAGTTTATGAACTATCCCGAGAATGTGGCAAAAGGGATCATGTTGCACCGGTTCATCGATACATTTACAGATACACATAGTATTGTCAATGAATGCATTGTGAAACTCAGGCCAGGTTTTGGAAAACATTCCGGTATAGTCGTTGACATTTTCCTCGACCATTTTCTGGCAGTGAACTGGCACCATTATTCTTTCGAGAAATTGTCCACTTTTACCAAACGGTTCCATGCGGTACTACTTTCCAATTTTTTCCAACTTCCCTCACGTGTGAAGATGGTTGTCCCTTTCCTGATCCAGAACAAACGGCTCCAATCGTACGCCTCTCATGAGGGGATCGAAAAAACTTTGCTGATTATGGTCAAGTACGCCTCCCTCCCTGCCGAAACCCAATTTGCAATGCAAATCCTACATGAAGAATACGAATTCTTTAATGATGCCTTTAAACGCTTTTTTCCCGAAATCATTGAACATGTGGAGATGAAGGGGAATTTTAAGATAGTAAGGCCTTGAATAGCAGAAATATAGAAATATTTAGAAATAAATTGAAATTGGGAGAATTGAGGATAAACTGAATTCTCAACTAATGCCGTCCCTAAATCTAAAAACATCCGATTTAAAAAGCCGTCAGCGATTCAGCCTGGGAAAAAAGTAATTGAGAAATAAGTAGTTGCAGTGAGTTGAAAAATATTTTTTTCCGGCTATTTTTGTGCGTTGGGACATAAAGGGGCTTCAGCCCCAGGGTGCTTTA
>CAIYPA010000511.1 GCA_903927965.1 uncultured Bacteroidia bacterium
ACCGGAACGGGCATACTCAAAATCGAGCGAGATGCGACAGTCGTGCATCATTTTGGCATTTACCAACCAGTTTTCTTTGGCTACAAAATTGGCAACTTCCTGTTGGGCATAATAAAGCGGTCGCACTTCATTTTTGGCTCCTACCGGGGCACCGTAGTCGTAATTATCGGTCGTAGCACCATATCCCATCGGGTTGGGTCCGCCTGTAAAGATGTAATAGTTATGACCTTTCATGCCGAAGGCAATGTTCAGCATGTAACAAGCTTTGGCATCGGTGGCAGACATAGCAGGCCAGTCGGAAGCACTACCCGATGCCAGCTCAAAAATCGTGGAGGGAAAGCCCATTAACCGCAACATTTCCAGTCCGAAAAACTCACGAATGGCATATTGTGGAGTAGGATTATTTTGCCCCCAGTTTTGGTCCAGGTTGTAATAACTGTCCATTCCCAACAAAAATGGCTGTTTGAGCATATTCACTGCTTCTTTGAAATAAGGCACCATTTCGGGATTCGCAGCATTGTGAATAAACGGTACATCAATCCCGTTACTCCGGGCCATGTTCGCCAGTGTATTGAGATAATCACCGCACATGAAGAAATAAAAATCGTAGTAATCTTTTACCCGGCGTATTTCAACTGTTTTTTCATAGTTCTTGGGTTCAATGGGGCGGACATCTTCAAAAGATTTGTAAGTGGTGCCATAGTTCAGGTTGAGCGTTGAGATGTCGCCATATTTCTTTTTCAGAAAAAGCGGGTACTTGCCATCTTTTTGTCCAAATCCCATTGTTTCAGGATTATAATCAATGCTGCCATTCCAGATATGCGCTCCGGTAAGTTCATTGTCGAGTTGAAGAAAAACGACAGGTCCGCCTTTGTTTACAGAATACTTAGCCAGGATAGGGTTCACAATATCGAACCAGGTTTTTGTTTTTTTCAAAAATAAAGGATGCTGATACGAAACGGTTGAACCCTTCAAATCTTTTCCATCGAAAGTTTTGGTGCGCAACTGGGGATAATTTTTGGCGAGCCAATCTGGCAATCCATCAAAAGCCAGTTCAGAATACTGGTAGGGTCCCGGGCGTACAATCACATAGAGGTTTTCCTCTTTGGCAAGTTTTAGAAAAGATTCCAAATCGCGGAAACTTTCTGAGCTGAAATCAAACTTCCCCTCTTTGGGTTCGTGAATTAACCATGGAACATAGGTGGCTATACAGTTTCCACCGGCTTGTTTAAACAGCTCCATTCGTCTTTTCCAATCGGACTTTGGTACCCGGAAATAGTGAAATTCTCCGGAGATCAGGTAAAAAGGTTTTCCATCCTTTACATACGAAAGGTTATTAAACTTTATAGGAACAAGGGCTTCCTGAGCTTTTCCTTTATCGGGAAGGCTTAGAAAACAGAACATTACAATGTATAAGAAAAATTTTTTTTTCATGGTTAATTCGTTATTCCTGGATATCTTGTCTTGAAAATTATACAAATTTGCATGTTGCGATAGTCAGCCTGTCTGCCTTGATAGTCAGCATTTCTCCTGGCTTTGCCTTCCTCATGATTCTCACCTGCAGATTGCTTTGACGATGATACTTGCAAGTTGTTCGTACCCTTCAGGAGTATAGTGTACATTGCCGGGAGGAGAATTTTGCGGATGGATCGTCAGCGAAGCAGTAAATAGATCAACCACTTCGATACCATTCCTCTTCATGACTTCAAGAGCGGCAGCATTGTAAATTTCCGGATCCCCGACTTTTCTGCCTGCTGCATTTTCCGGCACAACCGTGGTGTTAATGAAAATGAGCTTTGCCGTTGTTTCCCTGAGTTTAGAGACAATAAGCTCCAGATTTTTCTTGTACTCCTCCAGATTGACAGAAACCTTGCCATTCTGCACATCATATTTGTTGTCCTTGTCCTTGTAAACCATGTCATGCAATCCAAAATTAAAGAGGATGACATCCCACTGCCTTTTGTTTGTCCAGGTTTCAATGCTATCAAGTCCTCGGACCGTGGATCCCCCATTTCCCGGATTATGGGCGATTGCAACACCCGGTGCAAGCGCTTTCTCAACAAAAGGAGTGTAGCCGATTGAGATGGAGTCGCCAATAATGAGTACGTTTTTTACTTTGCCATCTGTTGCTGCGAAGCACAAAAAAGACAAAGCAAGAATTGCGATCAGTGTAATTTTTCTTGTGGCCATTCTATTTATTTTGTTTTAAGATTTGGTTCAATGTTTCGATTCCATGGATGGCACGCGATGGAAGTCTTTCGCCGTTTTCGCCAAATACAAGCATCGCAGATTTGACTTCAACGGTACATTTTGACTCATCAACCTTTCCATCGCCTGTCATAAAAGCACTGATTTTAAGGTCAAATTGCCTGGCCAGAAACGCATAGACCGCCTGTCGTTTTGATGGGCCAAAATCGTGCTTCTCATTGATCAGATGGACGTTCTCCACCATTTCAGACTTTCCATACAAGGTATAAACCTTTTTAAGGTAAGGAAATTCGATCTCAGGAACATTGGCCGTCCAGTCTCCACCGTCACTCACAACCAATTGCGGATGTGGGGCAGCCATCGCGGCAATTTCCACATTGTTGGTTCCCCAATCGCCACAGGCATGGGTAGGCATACCGCTTTCACAAGGACATCCTCCGGCATACCACGAGGAGACCATTACCACAGGCGCACTCACGGCAATCCGCTGATCGAGTGCCGCCAGTAGAAATGTCTGTGTTCCGCCACCTGAGGCACCGGTCATTCCAATTCTTTTTGAGTCAATATAAGGCAAGGTGGACAGAAAATCGAGTATCCGGATGCTGTTCAGTGTTTGCATGGTTGGAGCCAAAATGGTGCGGTGGTCATCAAATGCAAACTGAAGACTTTCTTCGCCTTTGGCAAACATGTCGTAACTGAAAACGACCATTCCCATTCTGGCCAAAGTGGCACTCAGCAATTGTGAACTCTCCCCGTAATGCTGTATTTCTCCATGTCCCTGCGCCAACATCACGGCAGGAAAAGGTCCCTTCCCCTTGAGCGGACGGTACAAAGAGCCGCTCACAAACACTCCCGGAAGGCTTTCAATGGCGACATTTTCAGCGCTATAACTATCCAACACACGTTTGTTTGCATAAATGGGATTTGAATTCACTTTTGGTGGAAGTGGAAATAAACCAAGTGTGGAAAGGATGCACTGCCGCAAATCTGCCCTGCGTTTTTCCCAGTCCTGAAGTGTTGGATACAGCGAGAGCAACCGATTCAGGTGCTTTTGCCCATCCGCAGCCGACCTTTGGTAGTAATGAAAAGTTTCAATCTTATAATTGGCTTCGCCTGATTTATAAAAAACCATGTCAAGGGGAGCCAAAACTGCCTGCAAAGTGGCTTCAACATCATCCTTAAAACGCCATTGGGCATAATTGACAGTGCGATCGGCAACCAGTTTTTCATCATAATTTAATTTAACCGCGAAACGGGTTTCAACCTGGTTCAATACCTCCTTCAGTGGTTTTCTGTAGTTTTCTTCCACTGTTTGGGCAACTAAAATGCCTGAAAACAGCATCACGAACATGAGCATTGTAATTTTCATCTCTATATAATTTGTGTATCATTTTAAACATGAACAAATTATGACATTTTTGGATTCTTACGCAAGGGATCATCTAAAATTAGGCATTCTATTCCAATGATTGCGCAGTAACTTTCGTTATCCAGTCGGAAGGATTATGCTCTCCGAAACTGATTCTTATCTTAGTCGGTTTGTCCTTCGTCAGATGCAACACACATCTGTCTGCATCTTTTTTGAGCAGAGCAACGGGTGAGCCTTGCAGGACAGTGACAGATTCTATGCCATATCTGACAATCAGTGAGATATGCGGATCTTTCAATGAAGTAACAGCCAAATCAATTGTTTTGGCTTTCATGTCCCATGACATTTCATCTACTTTTGCGAAGGTTCTGGCCCGTATGCCTTTTATATTCCCCTTTTCAAGTGTATAAGGCAATGCAGGCAACAATTCAATTACACCCTGACGGGAATAGACCACCATTTCCATCAGCAATGTCAACACTGAACCCTGCTGGTCGGGCATAAAACCCGTATAAGGGTTGTGGGAGGAGGTAAGCACCGGACCAAAATAGCCCTGCTCCAGCAATTGTTTTAACTCAAAATTGACGCGAAAATTATCTTTCAACCTGGCGCCTGCCAATGCACGATGGGCAAGACCAAAGCCTGAAGATTCCTGTTGTCCCCGTTTCCGGTTCGCAATCCAAACGGCTTTGGCCAATTCCGGGGTACGATCGGGATCAATTTCATCGGCAGGCCACACACCATAAAAATGTGATGCATGGCGATGGTCCAGTCTGTCGGCCAAAGTTGGCCAGGTCCATTCCTTCAGGGCACCTTCCTCATCCAAAAGGTAATTCGGCATTTTTGCGAGCATATCCTTCCATTTTGGAATATTTTCTGCTTCCGTCCCAAGTATTTCCGCCCCTTTAATCAGATGGGTCAATACTTCGCGGCAAACCATGATATCCATCGTGGCATTGATCACTGAAGGAGCATTGACCTTCCCACCCATGTTGTCAATATATTTGCTCCCTTCATCCGTATTGGAAGGCCAGTTTTCAGGGGAGTAGGAGGGTATGAAAATGTAATTTCCATTTTTATCCGTCAATTTCAGGTAATCTTCATAAAAGAGTGCAATTTCCTTTAAACCCGGCATGATACGGTTCTTTAGAAATTCAACGTCCCCCGAAACGAGGTAATGATCCCAAAAAGGGCTGTACAACCATCCTCCTGCCGAGACCCAATAATGATGTGGCCAGGCAAAATTCAGCCGGTAAAGAACACCTTCCTGCTGATCGGGGACCGCGGAGAACAAAGCGCCCCTAGCTCCAAAAATATTCATGGCATTGATCCTCGAATCGGGGAGGAGACCTTCCGTCCAATTGTAAAAAGCATTCATCGCTTCCGGCAAATCAGACATCTCTCCACCCGAAACCTGAAAATTGATATTGATATTCACGTTGCCATGAATTGGTGGATAAACTCCGCTTTCAAGCAAAAGCCAATAGCGACCCATGTCGAAGAGTTTTGACAATAGCATACCGTTGTACCCTATCCGTGTTTTCTGATCTTTTAGTAACTCCTCCCCTGACATGGCCCGCTCTTTAGGCGTGGTCTCAAAATTTAAGGAAGCTCTGCCGATTATCCCGGACTGAACCTTCCTGTTTCTTGCCAAAAGTTTCTGATAATCCGGATCCAGCATCTCTACATTTTTTACAAGCTCGTCCACTTTTCCTTCCTGGTAATCCCTGTACCATTCGATGCGAGTCAACAGCAACAATGATTTTGCGCCTTCAACAACCAAGTCGCCATTGTCAATTCTGGCCTTCCCCCCATTCAAAATAACACGTACTACACTTGCATAACCATAATTCCCGGCTTCCGGATTAAAACGTCCCTTGATAATCAGTCTGTGTTCATTGAAATCGCGGGTGTAAGTAACCGGATCCCTTTTGAATTTGGCATCCATTCCATATTTTCCGAGTTCCATTCTGATCGGTACGTTATCATTCATGCTGGTATTAAGGTTGATCCTGGTATTTAATACCTGGCCAGAAGGAGCCGAAAGCAACTGAATAACAGCGTTGTCTGGCCTGGAAACAAACGTTGATCGCTCCCAGGCTCCGTTTTTATCTTCCCACAACACTTTAATTTCGCCGCTTTCAAAATCCACTGTTCGGAGATAATTTTTGATGTGATCTGTTTTGGGTTGATTGATCTCCATTCGAAAAGCCGGGATCAGACGGTGGTCTCCCATTCCTACTGGGATTCCTGCTTTGGCAGAGGCATCGAGGGATAAATAGAGTCCATCCTGGTATTTACCTTTCAGAATGAGATCCCTGACATCCGGCAATACATCCGCAATCTTTGGCGCTTCAAAAGGTCGTTTCCAGGGCAGCAATAAACTTTCGTGCTGAAAGATGATTTGTTCAGACAACGGGTTTCCATAAACTTTGACATACATATGACCGTTTCCTGAGAAGAGCAAGTCATTCTTCCCCATACCCGGAGCAATGCTGACTACACCTCTTTGGGGAACTACTCCTTTTTTGACCCTGTCTTCGAGGGACATTGGCGTAATTTGTTCATTGGATGGTATTAGCGTACTGATTGAAACAGGAAGTTTAGGCAAAAAATCCTTGTCCTGGCTAAATGCAGGTAACCACAAAAAAATACTAACAAATGGAATAATTACCTGATAAATATGTTTTATAATATTGGTAGATTTCATTGGTTTTTCAGTTGATCTTCGGACATTCCCTTTTGAAAACAATTTTCACAGGAAAAGCATATTCAAAAGCCGGTTTATTTTTTGGCAGTTTAATGGCTATCCCATTCGCATCCTGCGACCAACTGATTTTCTCTTTCAGACCTATGATGGAAATTGATTTAATATTTCTTTTAGGCGCATTGCTTAGTCCAAGACTTTTTATGACAATATCTTTTTGTGGCCAGTCCATTAAAATGGCATACAGCGTGGTATTGGCTTTATTCCGGGTAAACCGAATATCTTCGGAAGTGAGTGCCGGTGATTTTTGCTTATTGATAGATGCAGGACCTTCACCGTAAACCACCCAAGGTCTGGTACTGTAAATAGCTTCACCACATTTTTTAAGCCAGTTGCCAATTGAAAACATCAATTGTTTTTGGTCGTCAGGGAAAGTGCCATCTGGCTTTGGGGCAAATGAAAGCATCAATACCCCTCGCTTGCTGACGATGTCCACCAATTCATCAATGATCGTATTGGGCGATTTTATTGGAGAATCCTTTACATAGCCCCAATTATTACCGGCATAAACACAATCATCGGTTTGCCAAACCCGGGGCGGTATTGAATCTTCACGTCCACGTTCGTGATCCAAAACTGCAGCTCCCAGGGGGAATCCTTTGTTTTTAAAGTTTAGCACGACACCCGGTGCACCAAACCTGCCATCTCCCCACTCAACAGCCTTGTTATAGTAATGGGCTGCAAATTCGATTCTCCTCGATTCAAATGCCGGGGGATTAATATCCCAATCAAAATAGAATAAATCAGGTTTGTACATATCGCAGAGTTCATTGGTGCGGGCCAACCAACGATTCAAATCACGGTCACTTGGACTGACTTTATTCCCTTCAATAACCGGGTTACCATATAGATCCTGATAAGTTGTGTCTGTGGCATCACCCTTATTAAGAAAATTAAATTGGAAAAAACCGGAGTTCCAACCCGAGTGATTGGAAACGCCAAATTTCAGTCCCCTTGCCCTGACCGACTTTTCAATGTCACCTACCAAATCACGTTTCGGACCCATTTGCACCGCATTAAACCTTGACAATTTTGTGTTCCACATGGCAAAATTATCATGGTGCGCTCCCATCATACAAAAAAACTTTGCACCCCCTTGAACAAATAAATCAGCCCACTCATTGGGGTCAAAGTGTTCGGCTTTAAACATGGGAATAAAATCTTTGTAGCCAAAAACAGATGGGTCGCCATACTTTTTGACATGATGGTTGTGTGTGGCAAGACCCCGTTGTTCACCGTTTACCTCATTGGCGTACATCCATCGGCCATACCACTCCGCTGCATGATCGCCGCTAAATGCCGGTACAGAATAAACACCCCAATGTACCCAAAATCCAATTTTGGCATCTTCGTACCATTCAGGTGTAGAATAATTTTTTAATGATTCATAAGTTGAAACATAAGAAGTTATAGCGTTATTCTGACCAAAAGCCGTCATGCTTAAAAACATAAGCACTAACAGTGAATAATTTAGAGACCTTTTCTTCATTTTTTCTTTAATAATTTAATTGGTTTGCATAGTTTTTGGCACAGGCCATTTTAGCCATGATTTAGGGATTGTTTGTCATAAAGTCGCAAGCATTTAAAAGCAAATTCAACTTTTTACTTTTCATTTCCCTTTATACCATTGCAGGTCATCCACATAGAGATAATTATCATAGGCCGGTATTGCTCCGCCGCCACCAGGGAAGGACTCAAATGCAAGTCGTGTAATCCAATTGGCCGATTCAAACCGAACGAATTTCAACTCTTTTACATCGATCTTTTTTTTCCCGTTACACCACACTTCGATGCGTCCATCCTTCGATGTCTCTGCGCTCTGCATGGTGACAGTCAATCTAATCGTGTTCCATTCTCCCTTTTTAAACGAATATTTTTGTTCGCCGGTATTGTTCCCATAAGTTCCCTTCATTTCACAGGAATATACATAGAGCTGGTTAGAGATAGAATCGCCATGAACGTCAAACTGAATCCTGACACTCCCTCCATCTCCATTTTGCCGTGCTTCTTCACCTCTTCCTCCGTCATATCCTACGCCAATATTGAATCCAAATTGTTTGCCATGAAGGCCTTCTTGAAAGTTTTTATCATATTGAATCCGATACTGTAGTGTATATTGCCTTGCCGGAGTTATCTTCACTTGTACAGCAGCCCCTGTTTTTGAAACTTTTTCCCCTTTATTAAATGTAATTTTGTACACATTATCCTGAATCGAAGCAAAACCTCGTCCTTCAGGGAAAATACCATTGCCGAAATCATCCCTTAATATATCATTTGTGTAAGATCCGTTGGGACGATTAAAATTAATTGCCCTATTGGAATATTCTTCGGGCAACTTTTTATGCGTCTCGGTTAAATCATCTTTACTCTGGTATTTTGATGCGGAATCTGACTTAAGGTGATCATACACATCAAGATAGGTTGTCGGGCTGAAATTTATGAACATCCCAAACCGAAGGTTCTCCAAATCCCGCCGCCACTCGGGTAATAATTTGGTCTTGGCCAAAGTTGGGGACAAACAGCCTATCATCAAAACGATAACATGCAATATGAGTTTAATATTCTTCATTGATCTATAGTTTGTTTTTAAGTTTCACAAGGAATCTTCAAAAATTTTTAGCTGGGAATTTTCCACCTGCATTTTTCAAAAGCTGATCAAAATACTGCGCAGCGAATCCCATCGTTCCATCCGGACGGATCAGCCAAAACCCTCTCATTTCATCAATCTTCCTGGTATCTTTCAACTTTCTGAGCGCTTCATTCTTGGGTTCGTTGCAGTACAATTCCCATTGGATCAGGTAAGGAACTTTGAGCGCAAGACACACTCCAATATAGGCGTCCCAGCGATCAACTACCGGACCTTTTTCCATCAACCCCTCATATCGTTGCTCCGGAATACCAATCTCACCCAAAAAAACCACCTTCTTCCCTTTCATGAATCTGGTGGGCCTGATATTATCCCTGATGTACTCGATCCCTTTGTAAAGTTTCAGTCCGGTAGCATCCAGTCCATCATAACTCGACCAGGAGACCATATCTGTTTCTACCAACGGTAAAACACTGTTCACAATTCCGGGAATACCTTCTTTGCTGTCGAATACCTTGTTGGCTTCGATGGCATGATATACACGGCATTTACTGTGCTTCACCTCTGCCCGTGCCCTGTTGACACCATTCTGGCGTGCCCAAAACCATTTAGCCATGGCATTGATTCTATT
Source organism: uncultured Bacteroidia bacterium (assembly GCA_903927965.1). Taxonomy (GTDB): domain Bacteria; phylum Bacteroidota; class Bacteroidia; order Bacteroidales; family Prolixibacteraceae; genus JAAFHB01. The sequence goes on from CAIYPA010000511.1 coordinate 9,563, forward strand.
GGTCGAATCAGCCGGAACAAGCACGGTATATCGTTCTCCATCAACAGCTTTGATCAGCTCTCCGGCTTTACGGGTCCATCGAGCATAATCGCCAGTTCCGCCGCGCATCATCCAATCACCCTCCCAGTTGTGAAGGATAAAAGTAATATTTCGGTTTTTGTATTTCTGTAAAAGGTATTTCGTCAATTCGTAAATTTCTTGTTCTTCCCTTGCGGAAGATTCATCAGTCGTATTTATTCCTGCACCATCCACAGAGAGTGCAAATGTCGAGAATGGCAAATCAAAACAGGCTGCAAAATAAGGATGTTTTGCAAGTTCTTTAAGGGTAATATCTTTACTTATATTCCATTCCGAGTGATAAGGATATCCACCAGGATCCTTTCTAAACCAAAGTTTTGCAACTCCATAACCCAACTCTGTCAACTTCTTACACCCCTCTATAAGGTAGGGCTCATCCGTAAAGAAGTATTTCCCGCCTACATGGGTGGCTCCCAAACGATCTTTGATGTCATAAGGAATGATTGCTCCTTTTAAAGGACGGTTCATTGCAATCAATTCAATTATTTGCTGATCGGTCAACTTGACAGACCCTTTTTCTTTCGCATAAATAACTGAAAAGCAAAGTGCTACAGAAACAAATAAAATTAATCTTTTCATATTTATTGAATTCTATTTAGAATTGCATCGTAAGCAAATCCTCTGAATTGTAAAGATCTCAATCCGATAAGATCACCAGAATATCAGATATTCCACCAATGCAGCAATGATCAACAAAACACAAAGTACCCTGAAGTTTTTATACCATGGAACTCCTTGAAATTCAATCGTTTCGTCTTTCCAAATCTGGGTTGTCCAGGTATTTTCCTTTACTTTCTTCTGATCAGGTTCAGGAGTCATCAAACTTACTAAAATATTAACTGCGATACTTAGTAACAACATTATAGGTGCCCACATCAAAAAATGCAGGGGGATTTTTACGCCAAAGCCAAACTTTAGGGTCATAATGATGGCAGCAGATCCAAGACCTACCATTAAACCGGCAAAGGCGCCATGAGCATTCGATCGTTTCCAGAAGAGACCAAGCAAAAATGCACCAACAATAGGTGGAGCAAGGTAAGAGATAAATTCCTGATAATAGGAGACCAAAGAGGCAAATTTTCCAATTATGGGCGCCCACAAAACGGCTATAATCAGGACGATAAAAGAGGTGATCTGTCCAACTCTCACCAAATGCTGACTACTGGCTCCCTTGTTCATCCTGACATAAAAGTCCATTGTGAAAAGAGTGGATACTGAATTGAGCGTAGCGCTTAAAGCGGAAGTTAGCGCTGAAATCATAGCCGCCAGAATCAGGCCCATCATTCCAACCGGCATAAGCCGCATGATTAAACGCGGATAGACTTCGTTGGTGTTCACGTTGTAAACAGTTTTTAGTGTATTTCCATCAATGATATCTTTAGGCAATTCAACCCCGAAAAGGTTGATACCGCGTGCAATAATTCCTGGCATGATGAAGATGAACAAGGTAAAAAGGTAGATAAAGGCTACAAAAAGGACCCCTTTTCGACCCTGATCGATCGATTTAGCTGACAAAACACGCTGAACCATCACCTGGTTGTTACCCCAGAAATAGAATCCGAGAATTGGCAGCGAAATTAGAATAGCAATCCAGGGCATCGTCGGGTCATTTGCTGGTCTGATGAGACTCATCCAGACGCCGTCGTCAAACCTTTGCATAAACTGATCCCAGCCTCCTATCTCATTGACGCAAAAAACCGATAGGAATATTGATCCGACGATCAGTACAACGGTATGTATAATATCTGCATATATTGCTGAAGATAAGCCACCTACTATAGTATAAAAACCTGCAATAGCAGCCATGATCCATATTACCCAAATGGTATCAACCTCCGGGAAGATAATCTTCAGAATCAGGGCACCGGTGTACAAGGCAGCTGCAGCATCCAAAAAAACGTTTCCAATTATAGTGATGAAGGAGAAATAAACGCTTGAACGCCTGTCATAGCGGCGCTCAAGATAGCCTGGTATCGTATAAATCCCGGTTTTAATGTAAAATGGAAGAAAGAAAAGTGCGACGAAAATGATCACGAAGACGGCACCAATGTTGTAATTGAAAACGGCGATGCCGCTTATAAATCCTTCACCCGAATGACCTATGAGGGTGGAACTTGAGACACTTGCGGCAAAAAGTGAAATTCCGACAACGAACCAACCCTGACTTTTCCCAGCAAGAAAATAGCCTGCTGCATCCTTATTTTTGCTTTTTTTCAGGGCATAGGTGACAGTAAAAGCAAGAAATGCAATAATACTGACTACATCAATCCACGATAAACTCTTCATATAATAACCTGAATTAGTGTTGATTATAAATTAGCGACCGGCAAGCTCAGCTTGTGAGACAAAAGTGGACTCTTTGATGGCTCTTCTTTTTGTCGTATTCTCCTTAATGAATTCCAATAGTTCTTCGATATTTGAAGTTGCAACACAGCACCACTGGTCGGAAGCACCATAGTAAACATAGAGTACGCCATTAACCAGAACATTCCCGGTAGGAAAAACCACGCCCCATTTGTACAACCCATTCTTCTCAAAATTGGTTTCTGGTTCCATAATGAAATCTTTCGTCCTGTAAAGTATTTTGGTCGGATCATTTAAGTCCAGGATGCAGGCACCAATCCGATAGGTGAATTTTTCATCTACCCCATGATAAAGCATCAACCAGCCTTCATCAGTCCGGATCGGAGGTGTATTTCCACCAACCTTCACTTCCCACCACTCTTCACCTTTGAGAAGAAGGGTGCTAGGCACATTCCAGGACATTAAGTCATCTGAAGATTTTATCCATACAGACGGAAATTCAGTTCCATAATCCTCTCCTACATAATCTTTTGGACGATGGAGCATGTAATATTTCCCATTGATCATTTCAGGAAATAGTATAACATCGCGGTCATCGGTATTGGGTTCTGTTAAACGTCCAACTTTCTTGAAACTAATCAGGTCTTTGGAAATAGCCAATGCGGAATTGCCAATATTCTCACGGAGACATTTAGGGGCAAAACTATCGTGTACGGGTGAGCATACTTTGTCATAATCATATTTCCAATACTGCCCCGGTGGATAGGGGCGAAACGCATAAGTCATATAATATTCGCAACCAAATTTAACCAACCTTGGATCTTCCACCGATCCACCGTCAAAACTTCCGATTCCGGGTGAAAGCACTGGCTTATCCATGTATCTTCTGAAATTATATCCATCATTACTAACGGCTAACCCGATGTGAATATAGTGATCTTCATCATTTCCTGCTGCCCTGTACAACAGATAGAATACACCATCTTCATACCAGGCGGCTGGATTACAAACGACCAGACTCTCCCATTGATTATTCGGATTCGGTGAAAGAATGGGATTACCTAAGAACTTTTTTAACTTCATTCTAGCTTAACTTTTGGAAATTTTTATAGCATTTTTTCTCATGAGCAAAACTATTTAAAATGAATTGATCCGATTAGTATTATTTTGCGATATCTTAATGAAATAGTGTAATATAAATATTCGGAACTTCCTGGCAGAATACAGCCATTTCAATCACTTTAAGCTCAAAAAATATTACATTTGTAGAGGAAATAAATGGATTGTTACTGATACTATTTTGAATTAACTCGAAGAATCATGAAAAATTCCATTCGTGAGATTACCCCGTTGACTGAAAAAGATTTCTTTGTTGTGCTGTACCATCCAGATGCTAAATTTGATTATCCAACTCACTATCACCCTGAATATGAGATAAATTATGTCGAACACGCGGCAGGAACACGTATCGTAGGTGAGAGTCTCAGCTATTATGATGATGTTGATTTGGTGATGGTAGGACCGGACATATACCACTCATGGCAAAGTGAAACCGGTGGTGCAGCACTCGTTGTCACCATTCAGTTTCAAAAAGATCTTCTGCCGGTGAGTTTCCAAAACAAAAACCTGTTCATTCCGATACGTGAAATGCTCGAACGCTCACACCGTGGCATTGAGTTTAGCAAAGAGACTATTGCACTGGTAGCTCCAAGGATAAAATCGCTTATACATGCCAATGGGTTTGTTTCATTCATGGAGTTTTTGAATATACTTCATGAAATGTCCATTTCAACAGATCAGAAAATACTATGCAGCCAGACATTCAGTCCTGAATTGGATATGTACAAAAGTCGGCGTATCCGGATGGCATGTAACTATATCAACAAAAATTTCCAAAACAAAATCATGATCAGTGACTTGGCTGATCTGATAGGGATGACCAGTTCATCTTTCTGCCACTTTTTCAAGAAAAGAACCAGCAAATCATTCGTGGATTACCTGAACGAAGTGCGAATTGGTCATGCATCCGTTCAGCTGATTGAAACAACCAAAACAATTTCAGAGGTTTGTTACAATTGTGGATTCAACAATGTCTCCAATTTCAACAGGATTTTCAGAACGAAAAAGAGACTGACTCCCAGTGAATTCAGAAAATTCAACCAGCAGCAAATCATGAAGTTCTAGTGTAAAAGAACTGTTCAATCAACTCTGTTTTATAACTGAATAAATGGTATTAAATTTTCTTTGGGAAATAGGCTTGCCGTTTTAGCCAGCCATAGTCAATAGTATTATTGTATATAATTGAATACCAATTCTTTGATGGCCATGTTTTTCCAACCTTCCTTTTCAGGAATAATGATCATATTTTGTTCTCCGGACTTGGAAATTGCAATAACCCCACATTTTTTGGTTTGGTAATTGGCGCCTTTCCACCCGCCGGTATTTCCAGAAACAAATTTGACATACTCAGAATTCACCGATATTTTTGCAGTCGATTTTGCAGCAATTGAATCGCAGCAGTATTTGACAGTCACCTCATATTTACCGGGTTTATTTACAATAAACTGGCAACTAAGATAATCATCAGCGTTAGTCCAATTCGAAACATGGGCAATTTTTTCATACCCATCGAACAGCATTTTGGGTGAAGGACCATTGATTTTTAGCGACCATGCAGAAATTACAATTTTATTGCTTTCGTATTGATGAGGCCTTTTGTCGGTTTTGGGTTCGCCTTTTAAAGTCACGGCCACAACACTTACATCGGCATCCGGCTTAACTGACATTAATTCAACCTGCAAAATATTTTTCAATTTCTTGAATTTCAGGTTCTCACTGGTTGCAAGGTATTTCACACTTTCAATCTCATTTTCAATTCCCTGAATTTCAATAACTGATATTTTCTGATCGAACAGATGCAGATACAAAGTTTGACCTTTGCCAGTACAAACTCCCCATTCGAATTTGCGTGGCCAGAACGGGCTAGCTGAGGTTCCGTAAATTGACGCGCCATTTTTTTCGAGCCATTCGCCCATTTGTAACAAACGTTCCTGCATGATTGGCGGAATATGACCATCAGCGGTTGGTCCAATGTCTAACAGTAAGTTGCCGCCACTGGAGCAAACAGTCGAAAGTAAAGTAAGCAATTCTTTTTTTGTATTGTAATCCCAGGCATCTTCGTTTCTGTTGTATCCGTAGCTTTTACCAATTCCCCGGTCTTCCTGCCATGGATGTTCTGGCGGATATTCGCCGCCACCATATTCGCTCGAATAGTAATCGCCATATTTGCTGCGGGTCAAGCCCCAGCGGTCATTTACCACTACTTCGTCTTTTACGGGCGATTCGGTATATAACCAGTTGGCGACCTCTTCTGAATGCCATGTTTTATAAGATTGTTCCCATTCGCCATCCAGAAAAATGACCGGTGGTTTGTATTTGGTCACTACCTCCTTAAATTTCGGATGAAAATACTCCAGCGCATATTTCTCGACCTGACCACTTTTGTATAAAGGATGTTTCCATTCGTAAATTGAATAATAAATCCCCATTTTCAGGCCTTTGGCATTACCAGCGTTGTTTAGTTCTCCAATAACATCCTTTTTGGGACCGCTCTCGAAAGCGTTCCAGTGGTCGCCGAACTCGGAATTTGAATATTTGGTTGGGTACATGGCAAAACCATCGTGATAATTGGCGCAGGTAACCACATATTTAGCTCCCGATTTCTTGATCAGACTGGTCCATTCCTCAGCATTGAAAGCTTCGCCTGTAAATAAGGGGACAAATTGTCCATAGGTAAAATCTTTGCCCCACACTTTATCGTGGTACTTTTGGGATTTATCACCCTCTTTGCGCGAATTCGAGCCGTACCATTCGGCATACTGGCCTTTTGGCGCCCAGCCCGGAACGGAATAAACGCCCCAGACAATAAATACCCCAAACTTGGCCTCGTTGAACCATGTCGGCATTTTACGCTTATAGATTTGATCGAAAGTTGGAGTTTCCTTTTGTGCGAAAACAATAGATCCGACAAAAAGAGTTAAAATAAGCAGGATAGTTAATCGTTTCATTTTGTTTATCTTATATAAAGGAAATAATGAAAGTCTGATTTCTTGCAGATCTGACTTTGCAAAATTAGTTTATTGCCTGTTCTTTCAAAATTCATTGTATGCTTGAAGGAGTCGCTAATGTCACTGTTGAAAGTGATCATATATAGCTCTTTGCCAACTAGTCATACTTCATTAACAATTAAATGCTCTGTTTCCAGCATTGCCCTGATTTCTTGTCAATTGACTGGCTTCATTTATTTAGTCCATTTCACCCAGTTAGGATTTGGTTTGGAAGAAAGCTTTAAGTCTAAATTCGCACCTTTGCTAATTTGGTCTTGAGTGATACTTAGATTTTTGAGCGGTTTGCCATTCAAAGTTGCAGATTCGATATAGCAGTTTTCCGGAGGTTCAGGCCCTGATGTTATGACAAAATCCTTTGATTTGTAACAATCTGATTGCAAATGAATTATAATTCGACTAAACATCGGTGCAGTAAGTTGGTAACCCGGATTCACCTCACAACCGCCTTTCATCTGGAACAAGCCCAAAGATAGAAGTGCACCAAGCGCACCCATTTGTCCCTGATCTTCATCATTGGTACCATAAGCCGAACTAGAAGTAGTGGTGGCACTGTAATTTGCCTTATAAACCTCCCTTACCCAATATTGACTTTTCGCAGGATCCCCAAGCATATTAAAAAGGTGAGCATGGTAGAAGCCGGTATTATTCTCGTATTGCAACCAACCATATCTGAAATTTTGCTTTGAAGCTTTCTCGAACTGCTCATTCAGACGTTGAATTGTTTTTTCACGGCCATCCATTAGTTTCATTATTCCATTAAGGTCGTATTGAGCAGGAAACCACGTCATAACTGCCGAAAATGTTTCCAAAAATCCATTACTGTTGTAAACCATCGGGGTAAATGGTTTAGCCCAGGTGCCATCCGAATCACGTGGTTGAATCCATCCACTTTCTGGATTGTACAGGTTTTTCCATCCTGAAGAGCGACGATTGTAAAAATCAGCATCATTATTTTTACCTAGTTTTTGGGCTGACTGACTTACCACCCAATCGCACCAACCATTTTCCAATGTGCGTGATACCGACCATTTGCGTTCGCCCAAATCAGCAGGCATCCAACCTCCATATCTTGTATATATATCCACATCACCCATCCAACGGTTCGTTCCGGTTCGCATAGTTGAATTCATAGCTTCAAAAGCATGTTCGGCATTCACACCGGGCAAGTTCATCTGAATAGCTCGTCCAAATAATGGTGCTGCCTGTTGACCCGACATAATAAAGTCAACTCGTCCGACACTGGCACCCATAGGTAAAATGCCGGTATCATCGTAAAATCGCAACCATGAATTGCAGAAATCACGCAATACATCAGGGTAAGCAAGCCCCCAAAGGGAATTAAGATTCTGTTGTGACCACCAAAAGGCATCCGAAACGTGCATTTCAAAAAGTGGTTGACCTTTATCGTTAAGCGGAACTGATTTTATTTCGGCATACATATCTTTGTCGTAAATTGGAAACAGACCATTCACATCGTTGTTTATCTCGCTGAATTTACCGTTCCGATAAACGGGATATTTCCCGTCCACATCACTGAATACTCCTCTTCCCAACAGGGAATGCCAAAGATCTGTATAGAACTTCACTTTTCTGTCGTGTGTTCCTTCAACTTCTATGCGGCTCAAAAGCGTGTTCCATTCATCTCTGGCGGATTGGCGTACTGCCTCAAATTCCCAATTAGGAGCTTCTGTATTCAGATTGAGTAATGCTTGTTTCACAGAACAGTAAGAAATTGCGACTTTCAATTGCAAATTTGTGCCGGTATTAACTTTGCCAAAGTTCAGAACAAGACCGCTATTTTCACCTTTTATACCATTGATATTTCGTTGCATTTCCTGTGTTCGCCAGCCATCGAGCGACTTAAAGGGCCGGTCTGTCGCTATCACAAAAAACACCTCAGTTGGAACAACCAAGCGGGAATCGGTCGAGAGGCGGGAATCAGCAATAAGCAAGCTACCTTGAATAGTATCCATTCCAACACGTTTCACATCACAATTAAACATCCTGGCTTCATTCCAAATGCCAGTAAAAGGGATCAATATTGCAGCATCATCATCGCGTTTGAATGTATAACGATGAAAACCTACCCGCTTAGTTGCGGTAAGTTCTACGTCAATGTCATAACGATCCAGATGAACCTTCTGATACCCTGGCGTAACCGTCTGATTGGCAGAAATAAAAGGAGATTTCCACCGCTCCGGACCTGGAGTTGGATTCATTTTGCCGGATATGGGCATTACAACCAAACCGCCCATTTGAAACTCATGAATATGACTAAACCCGAAAATATTCGTTTGGGCATTCTGGTATCCGGTACGATAGTATCCTGAAATTTCGGTATCGGGAGCTAATTTCACCATTCCGAATGGACGAGCAGCCGCCGTCATAAAAAAATTCCGGCATATGTCGGATCCGATAAGCGGATTCACTAAATCAACAGGTGCTTCAGATTTATTCCGGTTATCTTCGGTAGTGTTTTTTTGTGCTTGCAAGGAAAGAATGGTGAGTAAAAAAAGGAAAACGAAAAGGCTCTTTTTATTCATGATAAATAGTATATTAGTTTTTATGATTGATCTATTGAGTGGTATTCTCTTTTTATGGTTTAATAATGGTCTTTTCACTGTACACTTTCTGAGAAACAAGTCTCCCATTTTGATACACCAGATAATCTTTGTCGTTTAAAACTAAATTGTAACTATTCCCACGGAATTTCAAACCCGTTAGTTTACAATTTCCTACTTCGGCAAAATAATTCGGATTGAATTCAATCGTTCCATTTTCATACTCTTTCGTTCCTAACATGCCAAATACAATAGACTCGAAAATAGATCCCCAGGCTATCTGATTAGACATGGACGTAATATCAGCGGAAGGATTATCCGTTCTTGGGTTTTGAGGCAGAGTAGGAAAATAATGTACATATTCAGCCGCTCGTTTCAATATATCCATTCCCATAATCGGATAGCCCATTTCAAACAGATTGCGGGATATTCTGCCCGGCATACCGGCATATTGACCGCCACCGCCCCAATCGGCATCAATTCTATCCCAGTGTACAGAATCCGTGCGGGCTATGGAGTAAAGTCCGAAGCGACCAAGAAATTCGTTTTCTTTCAGATGTGATATCAATCGTTGCTGCTGATAAGGTGACGCAGCTGAACTGTTCAACAGGTCAAACAGATGGTAAGTCCAGATA
>CAIYPA010000512.1 GCA_903927965.1 uncultured Bacteroidia bacterium
CCACGCCTCGTTTTGCACAATAATCCACGGCTTCATCAAGTTCTTTTCCTGCACGATAGGTCCAGAGTATAATCTGATGCTTTCTCTTTTGCAATTCTTTAATTGTATCTAAAGCAAACAATATCTCTTTTCCGATGGCCGGATAGCGATGTTCAACGATTGTACCATCGAAATCTACTGCAATTATCATAAAATTAATTACTTTGTAAACTTCTTAGTGATCTTTTTCATCATTTTTTCCCAACGGGTCAACCTTTGCACATCATCGTAATATCCAGAATAGCTACCATATCTTCCGTATCCATATCTTCCGTAACCATATTTTCCATAACCATATTTTCCATAACCATATTTATTCCGATAACCGTAACCATGGATCTCCACATCATTGATCACCAGACAAACTTTAGGCATCATCTCTTTGGAGGAAAGTTGGTCAATATAACTGACCTGTGTCAGGTGACTGTAATCCTGCCTAATAACAAAGATATTGGAATCGCAATATCGTGCAGAGATGAGTCCATCAGTGACGACCGGAACAGGCGCGTTGTCAATAATTACATAATCAAAAGTTTTCTTGGCTTCAGCAATGAACCGCTCAAATCCTCCATTTTCGAGTAGCTCTGAAGGATTTGGTGGAATAGGACCTGATGATACAAAACTAAGGTTCGGGATATGTGTTGTTCGTATTACCTCACTGAACGTATCCCTATTGATTAAATAAGTACTAAGTCCAGTCTGTTTATGATCGATATCGAAAAGTGCATTTAACCTGGGTTTACGCATATCTGTTGCAACAAGCAACACTTTTTTATCGTTCATTGCGATAATGGTGGCCAGGTTTAATGAGATGAACGATTTTCCTTCGCCGGGTATCGTCGAGTGGATTCCAATCACATTGTTTAAATGACCTTTTAATATATACTGTAGGTTGGTTCGAAGCCCCCTGAATGATTCTGCAATCTCCGAACGTGGATGCTCGATGGTCACAAATTCTTTATCGTAACGGTTATGGCCAATTTCACCAACAATCGGAAGGTTTGTGGAACGCTCCACCTCTTCCCTGTTTTTAATGGTATCGTTAAAATAATCGGTTAAAATAATGACCAAAAGGGGAGTGCCTAATCCCAGGAACAGACCGATTAACAGATTTAAAAATCTGTTGGGACCAATTATGGATGCAGTTTCGAGACGCGCTTCATCAATTACCTGTGAATCTGCCACATTGGATGCCCTTGAAATAGCAGCCTCTGCTTTTTTTGTTAAAAGGAATGTGTAAAGATCATTGTTTACATCAAATCTACGCTTGTAATTGATAAATTGTTGCTCCGTTTGTGGAAGCTGCTTTGCAAGTTTGTTAACTTCATTGATCCTTTTTTTGAGGCTTTCCAATTCCACTTTCGCGTTCGATTCAAGATTGGTAAGGTTTTCACCAAGATTGTTCCGGGTCGAAACGATCTCATTGTCCAACATCACCAAGGCAGGGTTCTTATCCTGTACGGTAAAGGAAAGTACTTCACGGCGGTTGTAAAGCTCAGCCAATTTCATGACCATACCGTTTAAAGCAGGATCGACAATGCCGATCACTGAAGGGGAAACCGCTTGTTTAATGGCATCCGCATCTTTGATGTATTTCTTTAGGCTCTGATAATAGACCAGCCTTATCTCTGCAATTGCCTTTTCCGATTCAAGACTGTTGACTTTGTCCATTACAAGGGATCCTTCTTTGCTAAGGTCAACGATCTGGTTTTCGGCCCGAAAATTCGTAAACGACTGCCCAGCAATACGAAGGGAATCTGCGATCCCTGTAAGTTGCGTTTCGATAAATTCTACTGTATTCTCTGAAGTACGGTTTTTTTCACGCAAACCAAATTGAATATAGACTTTGGCGAGTTCGTTCAAGAAATCAACCTCCCGTGCAGGCTGAGTACCTTTAACTGTAAGCTTCAGTATTTCAGCCGTTTTATCGGTAAGGTTTACAGTTAGTTTAGCTGATTTACTGTAACTTAGGCTTAAACTGTTTGTATCATTAAACTTAAAAAAATAAGTTGCACCGGCCTCTATTTTTCCCGCTCCTTTTTCGAGTGTAAAACAAAACTTGGGTGATACAAAGGGGACACCCAATTTCCCTTTTTGTTTTAAATCAATATTACGGGCTGTCCCATCAATTTTTTCTATGTAACTACAACTGACTTCAAAAAGATCTTCAGAAATGGTCTTAATATGAATAGGGATTCCAAATTCATTGTACCAACCCTGTAATTCAACTACATGGAACGGTTCATCCTTATAGAACTCACTGTCGATGAATTGCCCTTTTCTAAACCAACTTGTGCGCCACCCCAGGTTCTCAATGGCCTTTCTGTTCAGGTTATACGATTTCAACAATTCAATATGGTTTTGCATATTGATCTTGGGTGCAAGGCTGAAGCTTTCGAATAAGTTGTCTATACCAGGTTTTTTAGAAGCATCGCTTACAAGAATGGTTGCTTCCACTTGCCAGATCGAAACAGAGTACCTGTTATAAATCCAGCTTGCTGATAATCCCAGAAAACCACAAATGGCAAACCAGTACCATTTGTTAAGTATCTTATACAAAAGCTCTTTAATATCCAACGGCTGTTCCTGTCCAGATAACTCCGTCATTTCATCGGTATGTTGCATATTTATTTTTTACGATTTTACTATTCATCATCATTTTTGAATGGAAATTAGATTATTATGTATTAAGTAATAAGAAGTAAATATTATTTTGTTTCACCCCTATCCCGCAAAAGCGGGATTCTGTATCTGCCTGAAATTCAAATCCTCCCCTATAGGGGTCGGGGGTGTTGAAATATGACATCTTATAATTCTTATTACTTAAATTAAATATTTCCATTTATTTCTATTATTTCTTTTTTCTTAATATGATCTGATATACTGGATCACAACCAAAAATGTGGTGACTGCAGACAGGATAAAAGAATAGGTTGGTGTAGTCAACCGGATATTTTTAAGTTTGTCGGCGTTCACATAAATGACATCATTGGGTTGAAGATAATAAGCCTCCGATGATAGGATGTCTTTTTTTGAAAGGTCGAGCCGGAAACTCTTGCTCCCGTTTGGGGTTTTTCTGACCACAAGCAATTGGCTTAATTGCGCATTATCGGTAACCCCACCTGCCATTCCAATAGCTTCCAAAACAGTCATGTTGTTGTTGTAATTGTAAAAAACACCAGGATTCCGTAATTCGCCCAAAAGGGTCACCTTAAAACTGAGAACCTTTACCTGAACACTCGCTTCTTTCAAAAAGGAATTGGCTCTTTCTTGCACAATTGCCTGTGCTTCCAAAGCAGTTTTACCTGAAACGGATATGGAACCTAAGATTGGCAAAACAACTGCTCCAGCCTTATCAACAATAAAACCATAGATATATAGGCCTGCGGGAGTACCATAATTTTGAGCAGTTCCACCGGAATAACTACCAGCCTGGGAAGGATTAAATAGTTTGCTCACATCCTGATCAGGGGTCAGGATATTGATATACAAGTTATCATCGGGTTTAATCCGGTATTCGGGCGATTTCCCGGGAACATTCTGTTCTTCCAGATCATTAATGTCCTGAAGATAAAGCAAATCCTTTCTGGTTTTGCACGAAATGAAAAGTGTCAAAAACAAAAGTAAGATTGTCAAACGCCCCATATTTTGAAGATTCATCATTGTACGTTTTCTAAAAATTTAAGGTGCAAATTTAATATTTTTTAATTCAATTAATTGGGTTAAGTAATAAGAATACTAAGATGTCATATTTCAACACCCCCGACCCCTATAGGGGAGATTTGAATTTCAGGCGGATACAGAATCCCGCTTTTGCGGGATAGGGGTAAAACATGAAAATATTTATTTCTTATTACTAAGAACATCTGAATGATTGGAAAGTTTAGTTTGTATTGTGTTTTCTTTAGATTTCACTTGATCCAGATGTTCATAAACAGAGTTTTGAGAGATATATTCAGGTACGATTGCCTTCATGGTCTTTACCAACTCGTCATTTGTTGAATTTTTCAGCATTTGAAGGAGGTTGTGGATGTTATTGTGGACCTCAACCGGATTGCTTTTCCTGGTTTTCCCGATCATGATTTTGGGATGGTAGGTCGGAATTGTATTTTCTTTTGTCGCCAACAACTCTTCGTATAGTTTTTCGCCAGGCCGCAATCCGGTTTCACGGATCTCGATATCCCGACCAGGTTCAAGCCCTGCAAGGGTGATCATTTTTACGGCAAGGTCATAAATCTTAATCGGTTTACCCATATCGAAAATATAGATCTCGCCCCCACTGCCCATAAATCCTGCCTCCAAAACCAACTGACAGGCCTCAGGTATTGTCATAAAATACCTTGTAATTTCCCGATGGGTCAATGTTACGGGGCCCCCTGCTTCAATTTGTTTGTTGAAGAGCGGCACCACCGAGCCATTTGACCCCAATACATTGCCAAACCTTGTAGTAATAAACTGTGTTTTCATCCCCTTATGCTGGGATTGGGATTGAATATACATCTCACTTATCCTTTTGGATGCACCCATTACATTGGTGGGATTGACCGCCTTATCTGTCGAAATCATCACAAATTTCTTAACCTTAAACTGGATGGAGAGTTTTGTGAGCAATTGTGTGCCTCCGATGTTGACCCGGATGGCTTCAGATGGATTTTCCTCCATCAAGGGTACATGCTTGTAAGCGGCTGCATTAAATACAAGATCCGGGTGATGCTGTTCAAACTGGTCGAGCATACGCGATAAGTTGGTTATATCAGCAACGACCACACTAAAACGCCCTTTGTTAAACCCTTTGGAAAGAAGTTCATTCTGAAGGTCATATAGGGCCGATTCTGCCTGGTCAACTATGACTACTTTTTTAGCATCGAAAAATAAAAGCTGTCTTACCAATTCCGACCCTATCGATCCAGCCCCACCGGTTACAAGGATTACCGAATCTTTGAGCCCTCCGCGGATACGTTCAGTATCTAGCTGGATCACTTCACGGCCAAGCAAATCGGAAATGTTCATTTGTCGCAATTGCCGGGCATTCAAAACGCCACTCAACCAATCATTGACCGGGGGTATCTCTTTGATGATGATTTTATTGCTTAAGCAAAGCTCCATCAATTCATTCACTTTTTCATCCGACATTCCTTCCCTGTTTACAGCAAGGATTACTTCATCAATTTGTTGTGACGAAATAATGGAATTAAAAGCCTTGTCTAATGAATAGATCGTAACCCCTGCTTTGGCTTTCCCTTGCAATTGAGGGTTATCGTCAATAAAACCAACAACTTTGTAATTGGGGTTGGACGAACGCTCCAGAGCTGTTAAAGCCACTTGCCCCAATTCTCCGGCACCCATGATCATCACCCTGACCTCCTTCTTGTTATGCAACCGGAGGTTTTGATAGACAAGCCTTACCAATAACCGCATCCAGGTCATTAAAAAAACGCACAACACAAAATGGATGATGATCACCGAATAAGGAATGGTCAGGATGGCTGGAAGTTCCTTGTAATAACCAAGGCTTGCCAAAATACCCAGGATACCCGTCGAAAGTAAAAGGGAATAGAGGATTTGCTGGATATCTCGCGTTGCTGTATGCCGGATGATCCCATTGAAAGGTTTAAAGACCCCAAAACCGATTAAAGCAACTGGAACAACCAGGAATAGTTGCAAATAAATCCGGTCCAGGTTCATCGATTTTACATCGAAATTAAAACGAAGGCTATAGCTAATAACAAAGGAAAAAAGCACGATGAAGACGTCAATTGTCAAAACAAACCATCGTGGAAGATATCGGCTTGACAGGAATTTATTGAATTTGTTGTACATATAAAGTCTTATTAAAATGAACGTCAAAATTTATTTTCTTTGCAAGTAAGGAATAAAAAAAAACATATGCAATGATATCGAAGCACTCTTTTTTTAAGGGGAACACGGCTGACAAGGATTAGAACACAGATGACACTGATTGAACGGATTTACACAGAATTTTTTCGGAATGCTAATTGCTCGAATTAAATCGAATTGCACGAATTTTTATCAGTGTTTATCTGTAGCATCCCCCGAGGGTTCCCGAAAATCCCCGAAGATCCCTGAAGATCGGGGCTGGCCTGGGCTAGCTGGGACAGGCAGGGGCAGGCTGTGTTATCAGTGTTCCAATTATCATTAGGGTCGATTTTTTATTCCGACTCAAAAATCACCTCAAGCCTATTTCCCCTTTATTGCATTGCGCAAAATCACAACTCCAAAGTAACTTTGAATTCTTCGCCAATTTCTTCAAATAGGATACTTTTTTTCATTCTTTTAGCTTCGGCAATTACATTGGGCAATCCTCTGCCAAAGGTGTCCATAAGCCGAAGAACAACCATAAATTTTGTTAAAAGTTGATTTCGCCTAAATGAAACGCCTGCATTTAGTTTATCGATTGTAATTGTATTTGGCAACTTGCCGGGACTGATAAATTCAATTCTATTGTTAAATAATAAAATTCTTATTTTTGAGCCGGTAATAGCATAATTCCGGTGAGCACAGCAATTTGTTATTAACTCCCTGAATACTTTATCAGGATATATTTCTTTTATATCAACTCTTTTTAATCCGATAATTATGGAAGGTGTTAAAATATTATTTTTTATTGATGTAAATGCAGTAGAAATGACATAATCCATATCGCCTTCAATGTGCTTGCTGTCAATTATATCTCCAGTTACATCATTACCATTATAATGAACAAAAGTGATTCCTGATTGAAAAAGATATCGGGCAGGATTGATTCCAAAAACCAACAAACCAGCCAGTGTTACTTCTCCATTAACAGTCAGAATATCGGTATTTGTCAATAAATTAGATCTATTTTCATCGGATTCTTTTTCAAAATCAATTTCAAAACGTTTAAAGTATTCAGCTATCGTATTATAATTTAGCGATTTAATTGAAGTGTTTTCCACTTTGCACAAATCATAATGAAAAACTCCACTTTCCTGAAACAAACGCATTAATTCGACAATAGAGGCTATCCGGTTTGTAGAGCCAATTCTGATATAATATTTGCCATCTATGGTTTGGTATGGCTTATTTTTCCCTTTCTCAACATTAATGCTTGCAATTATTTTCCCATCCAATTCAATATATTCGAAATCAATATTTAATGGTGGATTTATATTGTTGCGGGCAATATTCATTGTCCACTCTTCCCAGTTTTTTTCTTTTGAAACTCCGCTAATTGTCCTGTCATCTTCAATTCCGATCAGGATAATTCCACCATTCATATTGGCAAAAGCAATTATCTCTTTCGCCAAACTATCAGTTTTAACATCTGCTGACTTAAATTCGACGGCAGAATTTTCACCTTGTTGAATAATTTCAATTAAATTACTGTTTTTCACTTATATCAAGTATTTGAAATTATTAAAAATATTTATTTTTTACGAAGTTAAAATAATTATGACGAATTGTACGAATTAAATCGAATTACACGAATTTTTATCAGTGCCAATCTGTAGCATCCCCCGAGGGTTCCCGAAGATCGGGGCTGGCTAGGGCTGGCAGGGACAAGCAGAGGCAAGATGTGTTATCTGTTCCCAATTGTCATCAGTGGCCTCCCCGTTCCGATATCAACATCCAACCACGTATATTGTTTTTCCATTGTAAACCTCCGTATTAAATAAGCTCTTCTTGTCCCATTTGAAATTATTGGCTGTCAATTTCGGGAAAGGACATAACAACGACGATCAGGGCATCGCGTAGACTGGATATTTCTGTGCTTGCGGGTTATTGTCAACAATGGAGTTTGTAAAATATTAACGATTTGGCCTAAAAAAATTACTCAAAGTATTATATTGATCACGATACCAGTCTTTTCTACTTAAACAATTTAACACAGTATGCCGCATTTTTTGAGAATAGACCGATTGAATTAGTATTTTTAAATATACGAAGAAAATCTTGTTGTATAAAAACAAAATAATTCTATTTGTATTATAGAAAACTGTTGAAGTGTGGTTTAAGGAATGTTTTAAATAAAACAATTTGGATTCAATTGTGACTTTTGGATAAAAATATGTTGGTAGATTCAAAGCTCTTCCAGCAAATACAAAATATGCGATTGCCTTTCTTTTATGTTGAATATAGTAAATGACCGAATAGGCTTTAATCCGTTTTGAAATCAAATATAGATCGTAAATATCACGAAAGGAGACAATTCCATTAAGATATCCACTGTGCGATAGCTGAGAATGGATGAAATTAAGGATTGTATTGTGAAAATCAGAGAGGACAAAAAAGTTTGCGTCACCAAATGTTACAATACTTTTTTTTACAAGGATTTCAGAGTTAAACATTTTTCCATATCGTTGGGGTACAATCATTCTGTGGACCTCAATAACGGCTGGCACTCCAACTTTGAAAAGGCTCGGATAGTGTTTTGGATTTAAGCTATCGCTAACAAAATTCGGATTCTTCACATATCCATCCTCTTCCAAAATCCTTGCAGCTTTCAAATAATCTTCTTCGGGCACCAGAAAATCAATATCCCCAATCATCCGCTCACCCTTATCACTGTAAAGGCCATCAAGCAGGTTACCGGTACCCTTCAGAAAGGTAGGATAGATATCATTGGCATTTAATAACTTGAGTATGTCTTTAATTTGCAGAAGGATCTGCTCATTCCTGGCAAGGTTCAGGTCATATATTTCCTTGAGAAATTCCCCCAATTCTTCCGGTAAATGTTCAATTAGTTGGTGCGATTTAAACTTTAGGTAAATGACGGGCAAAATCAAATGATTGCTGCAAAGACTGACAAACTGAGCCCATTCAATTTCATCTTCAGAGATCTTCTGAACAAACACGTCCCTGAATTCCGGATGCTCATCTATGGACAGGCATCGGCCAACAAAATAAAACATTTCCAGGTTCGTCATGTTCAAATAGTTTTTTGTCCGATCAATTTCTTTGATCCTTTTTAATACCTTCACCATTTAATGGCTTTTATCATTGCACGGCCCCGCTATGTTAAAGTATTTTTCCATGGTTCAATTTTTAATTAGAACATAGATGATTAGAACACTGATGACACTGATTCAACGGATTTACACAGATTTTTGGAACACAACTTGTCCCAGCCAGCCCCGGCTAGCCCCAGCCAGCCCCGATCTTCGGGGATCTTCGGGGATCTTCGGGGAGAATCCGGAGATGACATAGATTCAACGGATTAACACAGATTTTATTCAGATCCCCAAATAAATCAGTGTTTATCTGTAACATCCGTGTCATCAGTGTTCCCAATTGTCATCAGTGTTCCCAATTGTCATCAGTGTTCCCAATTGTCATCAGTGTTCCCATGTTTTATCCGCGTTCCGAAATCAACATCCAACCACATGTATTCTTTTTCCGTTATAATCCTCTGTTTTCCAATAAATCTTTTTGTCCCATTTTTTTCCAGTATCCCGGTCAAAAATCACCAACCAGCCAATTGTTTCCCCGAGGGTTGTCATATAGGTTGCCAACTGTTCGATCCCTTCCTGAACGACAGATTTAGAATACTTTATTTTTAGCTCTATTGGATATTTGTTGTTGCCAAAAATTACACATAAGTCCATGCGTTCCCTGCCAGAGGCATATTCCCTTATTATTGTACCACCACCATTGATGACCCGCTGTAAAAAAGCCTGAAGGATCAAATGGGGTGCAGCTTCTTTGTATTCGTATTTTTCGATCCAGATATCCGAGTTTTCGCGCCAGAATTGCTGAAATCCCTTCAACAATCTGACCATATCGATTTGATCATGATCATCGACCCAATTGGGCTTTATCTTTTGGATCAGTTCAAATTGAGAATCGGAAGATAATGTTCGGATGATTACTTCATTATAAATTTTGTTGGCAGGTAAGATTTCCCCATTCAGCATTTTAATCAGACCAAGATCAACACAATATTGAGTATCGTCGCTCGAAATGCTGATTTCATGAGACTTACCGAGGATAATTGGTTCGATGATTTTGCGTACTCTTGGTTCTTTCAGTTTATCAAGCAAACTGTCGATATGGGTGTCGCGGCGTAGAATAATATTTTGTATGGCCTGTTCAACCAATTCTACTGATATTTTTTTTGTGTGATCGTCCTCTAAAATATTTTGTGTGATTTCCCTTGCGATAGCATTTACCAACCAGGGTTGACCATCGGTTTGTTCAAAAACTTTTTCCAGAGCTGTTTTTTCGAATACCTGACCAGTAGCTGTGGTATGTTGTTGATAAAGTAATTCAATATCCGAAAATGAAAAATTTTTAATCGTCAATGCATCTGAAATTACATTAAAAGGACTGGCAGAACCCAAGGTTTGTTGATCTTCCCTAATTTTTGATTTATAATCGCGGATATTTCTCATTCCTACAAGTGAAATGCTATGAACAAAGGCAATTTCGGGGCGAGTAATGTAACCATCGCGCAATTGGCGTAAAAAAGTGACCAAAGTGCCATTTTGTAAACCATCTATTTCATCGAAAAAAATAATTAGAGGCTTGTCAAGTTGTGAAACATATAAAGATAAGGAGCTCTTAATCAATGTTGAGATTTCTGAAAGTATGGCATTATTCGAAAATTCTTGCCTTTTAGGTAATAGCGAATTTATGATGGCAAACCTAATATTGCCCAAAATTTCGGGAATCCCTTCTTTAGGATCAGTAAACGCCTGAACCGATTCGAGTGAACAATATAATGCATAATAATGGGCTTCTGAATTATAATGATTGACCAAAGCTTTTATCAGGGTTGTTTTCCCGGTTTGCCGCGGTGCATGGATCACAAAATAGTGTCCTTGTCGCACCAACCGATCAATTTCTTTGATCCTTTTTAATACCGGCACCATATAATGGCTTTTGTCGTTGCACGGCCCTGCTATATTAAAATATTTTTCCATGGTTCAATTTTTACCGAAAGATAATCACATTTGAACACAATTGAACACAGATGACTGATTAGAACACAAATGACTGATTAGAACAAAGATGACTGATTAGAACACTGATGACACAACCTGCCCCGAAACTCGGGGGATCAAACGGATTTACACAGATTTATTTTAGAACAAAGATGACTGATTAGAACACAGATGACTGATTGGAACACAGATGACACGGATCAAACGGATTGACACCGATTTATTTTATGTTTCCCAATAAATCCGTGTTCATCCGTCCCATCTGTGTCATCAGTGTTCCAATCCTTTATCAGTGTTCCAATCCTTTATCAGTGTTCCAATCCTTTATCCGTGTTCCCAATTCAATCAGTGCACGATTAATCACAACTCCAAAGTAACTTTAAATTCTTCACCAATTTCTTCAAAAAGGATACTTTTTTTCAATCTATTGGCTTCGGCAATTACATTGGGCAACCCTCTACCAAAAGTGACCATAAGCCGAAGAACAACCAAAAATTAC
>CAIYPA010000513.1 GCA_903927965.1 uncultured Bacteroidia bacterium
CAGGGCACAGCACAACAGGCTTTCCTTCCGGCATGGGCCAACTGAATACCTGGTACAGCTCCCTGATGGTGAATAAATGAAACAATTGCCTTCAGTTTTTTTATATGCTCGTCATAATACAAGCCAAGGTCTGAGGGTGTAATCCGACCTTCCGGCGAAACAGCGGTAGCTTCCTGAATGATCAGCCCGGCACCTCCAACAGCCCTGCTCCCATAATGGACCAAATGCCAGTCGTTGGCAAATCCATCAACTGCGGAATATTGGCACATCGGGGAAATCCCAATGCGATTCCGGAACTCTATATCTTTAATAATAAGGGATTTAAATAACAATGACATGCTTATCGACATTAGTTTGTAAAAAAATACTCCTTTTTCAAATGAACAGGCTAAAATACATATTTCTTTGGTCAATAAACTTTGTACTGACTTTCCAACAAAACTTTGATTTTTGGACATGCTTATTGCTCCCTGTTAATAACAACTAATATGTATGTCCACTCTTATCCCTATGCCACGTAAAAATATTTATCAAAGAAACTGAAACAAAAACAATTAAATTGAGTATAATCACCCATCCAACCAATATTGATTTCTGATTCAGAACAAATTGAACCTTCAAAAAGTAAATGGCAGAAAATATTTTGCATAATGTCGAAATTTTAAAAAACAAGAAATGGAAAAGGCTAAACAACAATTTTTCTGGAACGGGATAAATCTGGAAGAACTCAGACAGGTGATGGACAAGCCATCTGATGAAGCCGTATTATCGGTATTCAATTCAGGATCAATGGATAAACTTCGACTTCTATTGGTCGATCTTGCAAAGAATGACAGTATGGTATCCGACCAACTTCCCAAACCTATGTATGATTTTGTCAAAAATGAATTGGCCTATTCATTTTCAAAAGAGGACATTTTACTCTTCAGACAAACCTGCGAAATCTGGAAAGAGAATGGTTTAAACTTTGTGTTCATATTGTTTTTCAGGGCTTTACCATATACCTATATGGCAGAAAAGCCAGCAAATGTGCTTAATACAACGAAATTGCTCATTGAACAGTCTGAGCGTAGAATCTTTGAAACAGCCCAGTTTGTTTTTGATGTTATGGATGAAAACTGGTGGGAACCGGATAAAAGAGGTGTCCTTACTGCTTTAAAAATTAGGATTATGCATTCCGCAATCCGTCATATAATTCTGAACAATCAGGACGGAAATAAATGGAACGAAGCCCTTGGAAATCCTATCAGTCAGGAAGACCTCGTCGCAACAAACCAGGTGTTTTCGCTTGAATTTTTTAACGGCTTGGCCATTTTGGGGAAGGCACTGAGTCCCGATGATCAACATGCGTGGTTCCATACCTGGAAAACGATTGGCAGGATCATGGGAGTTCAGGAAAATTTGATTTGCAACGACGTAAAGGAGGCATGGACCCTTCAACACGCCGTTTACAACCATTTGTTTAAGGATGAAACAAAGGCCGGTATTCCTTTGGCAAAAGCGCTGGTGGAAACCATGCACCATTTTCATTTACCAGTTGGTCTAACTCTTTTTATGATGCGAAGAATGCTGACTGACAGTCAATTCCCCTATTGCTTTGAACGGATGCTGGGGCCCTCTTACCAGGCTGAATATCCTGATCTTTTCGCCAAGCCCGGAACTGATGAGGAAAATAGGGAGCATAAAAAACGACGCCACATCGATTTCCACCATCATCTTAAAGAATATCATTCCACCTTAAAACAGGAAATGGGAAAATATAAACCCACGAAACCCGTTAAATCACCATTATTCAAACTATTGGAATGGATTTTGAATTTTGTTGGAATAAGTAAAAAACAAAACAACCTGATTGACAAACACGTCGGTATCTTGCAGGGAATCCTCAATCACGGCGGGATACAAGAACTTATTGAGGAGCTTGATGAAGCTGTGGAGGAGGAAATTATCACAAAGTTCATGTCCAATATGGGTGGAATCATTGTCAGTATTTTATCTGTCCATTTCAGGGAAGGCAAAAAAGCAGGTTTCAGAATTCCCGAAAATTTAAAAGATCACTGGTCCAAAGCTTGAATTACAGGATGTTAATAGACTTAGAATATAGAAATTCGATTATCAGTTATTATGACCAAACTCGTCTGGATTACCGGATCCTTTGGTTTAGCAAGAAAAGCAGGTCTGTCCATTTTGGGTATTACGACAAGGAAGTGATATCGCATGATGATGCGCTTTTGAACCTCAACAAGGTAATGGCCTCCCAAAGTGGTGTAAAAGACGGGGATATTATTCTTGACGCCGGATGTGGTCAGGGAGCGAGTTCTTTGTGGCTTGCAAAGAACTTCAATGTACAGGTAACTGGTATTACTTTGGTACCTCACCAGGTCAAAAAAGCACAAAGGGAAATGCGCAAAAACCACCTCGAACACAGGGTCTCCTTTTCGGAACAAGATTATAACGATACAAACTTTAAAGATGAATCGTTTTCGTTGATCTGGGCTTGTGAAAGTATGTGCCATGCCAGGGATAAAATAGATTTTTATAAAGAAGCATACAGGTTGCTAAAACCAGGCGGAAGGCTTGTATGTGCGGATTACTTCCGGGCACAAAGGCCATTGCACGAAGATGGGGAGAAGCTGTTGCACGACTGGTTGGATGGTTGGTCAATAAAAGACATTGATTCCTCAGTAGAAAACAAGGAAAATGCAGAAAAATGTGGCTTTACAGATTTCAAAATTGAGAACATCACTGAATTCACGCGTCCGTCACTGAAGCACCTTCACTCAATGGCCAGTAAATTATGGAGATTTGGACAATTCCTGAAAAAAATTGGCCTTCGTAACAACATAAACCACGGAAACCATTATGGTTCAATCAAACAGTTCGAAGCTCTTGAAAACAAATTGTGGTATTATGGACTGCTCACTATAAAAAAAACCTGAAAATGAATTCATCCGAAATACTGATCAATTCAAGTGGCTACAAGGTTATAAGGTCAATATTGAAAAATGAACAAAATGAAATCATTCTGGCAAGCCGCATCTCTGATGATCAGTTGGTCGTACTTAAGCAGTCCGTTTTGGTTAGCGAAAATCAGCTTAAGGTTTCAAAGTTGGGCCATGAGTACGACATCCTGAAAGATCTTGACCATAAAGGGATTCCCAAAGTTCATAAAGTTTTGTATGATGGGAAATCAGTGGTTATGGTTCAGGAATACATCGATGGTTCTGATTTAAGGGAGAAAATTTTTAAAAAGGAAATCAATTTTATTGATATCCTGAACATCTCAATTCAACTTGCAGATATACTGCATTATATACACGGAAAGGGGGTAATTCATAAGGATATTAATCCAGGTAACCTTATGCTCACCAGGGATGGGACATTAAAATTATTGGATTTTGGGATATCCTCAAATCTTTATTCCGAAACAAATGAGCTTTTGAATGTTGATCAGATTGAGGGAACCTTAAATTATATTTCACCGGAACAGACCGGACGGACAGCCTATTCTGTGACCCACCTTTGCGATTTTTATTCCAGTGGAGTGCTTCTTTATGAATTGGTTGCGGGCAAACCACCATTCGACTCGATCGATCCGCTCGAAATCATCCATTTTCACCTTTCAAAAAATCCCACACCTCTTCACTCCATCTTCACAGACTTACCAGAGGGACTGGATCAGATCATTTCAAAAATGATGGAGAAAAATCCTGATGACCGTTATCACAGTGCCAAAGGACTAAAAGCAGATCTCGACATAGTAAAAAAACATTTTGTCTCCAAACTTCCACTCAGGGGCTTCAAACCTGGCTTATCAGACAAAACTGAGCAATACAAGCAAAGCCAGAAATTGTATGGCCGTGAAAATGAGATCAATGAATTATTGGATTATTACAAAAACCTGAATCAATCAAAATCAGTTCTTGTCCTTGTAGCTGGTTATTCCGGGGTGGGCAAATCGGCCCTGATTCGTCACGTAAAATTTCCAATTGTTCAAAACAAAGGAACATTTCTAAGTGGCAAATTCGAACAATTCAAAAAGGACATTCCCTACTATGCAGTCATTGAAGCTTTTCAGGAATTTATAAGGAACCTTTTATCCGAAACAGAAAATAAAATAGAGGACTGGAAACTACGGATTTCCTCCATTTTGGGGGAAAATGGAGGATTGATCACGGAAGTTTTTCCTCAACTCTCGAAAATCATTGATAAACAACCCCCTGTTGCAAAATTGCAGCCTGCCGAACAGGAAGCAAGGTTTCATAAGGTCTTCCTCGATTTTATCTATGTTTTCAGTACTGCCGAAAATCCTTTGGTCCTATTTTTGGATGACCTTCAATGGGCAGATTTGCCATCTTTGAATTTGGTGCGAAGGATATTGGAAAACCCAAGGCAGGAGAATATCCTGATCCTGGGTGCCTACCGCAACAATGAAGTTGAAAAAGGCCATCCCTTGTTGATTACGTTGGAACAGGCTTATCAATCAAATTGCCAAATCAGGAACATACAGATCAATCCATTGAATCTGGATACGACCTGCCGGATAACTGCCGACTCATTTGACATGGAGAAAACCCTTGCCCATGAATTGGGATTGCATGTTTTTAATAAAACCAAAGGCAACCCATTCTTTACCCATAGTTTTCTTAAATCATTATATGATAATGGATTGGTAACAAGAAACCATGATGGGGGCTGGATTTGGGATCAAAAAGAAATAGACAAGCTGGATTACACAGAAAATGTAATCGACCTGATGACCAAAGCCCTGATCAATCTGCCATTACATACAAGGGAAGTTTTAAAATATGCATCAGTCCTTGGCAATACGTTTGACCTGGAAGATCTTTCGGGTATTACAGAAAAAACACAATCACAAGTTTACGACAACTTAAAACCAGCAATACAAGGTGGTTATCTAAATTCCAATGACAAGAAATACAGGGAATTAGCCCTAAACTCTATCAGCACCGGTCACGATTTTGACCTGCAACTGTCAAGGAAAACAGCTCAATTTTCATTTGCCCATGACAAAGTTCAACAGGCTACTTATAACCTAATATCACCATCTGAACTCCCGTCCCTTCATCTGAAAATCGGAAGATTGTTATTGCAAAACAGGGACAAGTCCCAACTACATGAAAATCTATTCGAATTGCTGAACCATTTTGCAATCTCATCGCATCTACTTGAAAACAAGCAGGAAAAGGAACGGATTACAGAACTTTTTCTCATTGCTGGCAGAAAAGCCAAAGATTCAACATCCTATAATTTAGCAGTACGGTTTCTTTCAATTGCCCGCAATTTACTTGGCATCAACAGTTGGACCGATAATTATGAACTGACCTATAACGTCCTGATTGAATTGGGGGAATGTGAATATTTGAATGACGACCTTTCAATTGCAGAAGAATATTTCAAAGAGATACTTGGTTATTCGAAAACCAATTTCGACAAGTTAAAAATATATTACATCCATTCGTCCCTTTATCTAAAAATTGGAAATACCAATGAATCGCTCCGTCTGGGACTTGAAGCAGCCAAGCTTTATGACATCTATCTGCCTAAAAAAAAGTGGTCAATTCAAATTACGACAATGTTTGAAATGGCAAAATACCTGTTTCTTTTTTCAACCAGATACAAGAAACCAGAAAGCTTGTTTCACATAAAGGAATGTACCGATGAAGAGACAATCGCACTGAATAAATTTCTAATTGACTTAGCTACAAGTGCTTACCAACAAGATCAGAATTTGATGATGCTTGTGATTTTTAAAATTATTAAATCCTATATCCGTGATGGGTTTACCGATGCGAGCGGTTGGGGATTTTCTGGGTTTTCGGTTGTTGTCCTTTCGGCATTAAAGATGCAACAAAGGGGATTTAACCTTTGGGACCTTACCATCAGGTTGCACCAAAGGACCCACTCACCACTTATAAAATGGAGACTCAATTACACTGTTTTAAGTTTTAACAATCACTGGAGGATTGCTTTCAGAAAGGGATACGATCTTATCCTTGAAACTATAAAAGCTTGTGTACTCAATGGTGATCAGATATTTACGGGATATTCGGTTGCTTTGTTGCTACGATGGAGGATCGCTTCGGGCGAAAACCTGAAAGTAATTCTGAACGGTTCGGAGGACTATCTGTCACTGATTAAAAATGGGAAAGGCGGGTTGGATTTCTTTCAATGCTTTTATCAAATGGCAAAAGCACTAAATGGCCAGACCGATAAAGCTAGATGGGATGACAGTAATTTCAACAGTTCTGAAACTTTGGAACGGCTAAACCAGGAAGGGAATAACACAAAATTGGCCTTCTTTCATTCGGCCGATTGCTACCTTCGCTACTTTTTCGGACACTACAAAGAAGCGCTCGATCAAAGTCAGGTTGTGTTGAAATATTCCGATAATTTTCTTGGTGATATACTTGAAGTGCTCAATGCATTTTTTACATCTCTCTCCATTTCAGCCTGTTACGAAATTCTTAGCCGCAAAGACCAAAAAAAATACAAAACGGTATTTAAGAAACACTTGAAATCCATGAAATTTTGGGCAGAAGGATGCCCTGAAAATTATTCCGCACATTACGATCTACTATTGGCCGAAAAACAGGCTTTGGATGGTAAGGTTATGAAGGCACTGGTTTCTTACGAAAGGTCAATCCAAAAGGCTACCGAAAATGGGTTTAACTATGTGGTAGCTATCGCAAATGAAAGGGCTGGGATTCTTTGTGCCAATACCCGATTAAAAAATCAGGCTCAAGCCTACATTAGAAATGCATGGGATGCCTATTTCAGATGGGGGGCCAATGCCAAATGCAAACAGTTGGAAGATATTTATCCAGATGAAATATTCAAGCTTGCAAATCAACATGTTACAGAACAAATTGAAAAGATTGGAGGCAATACTATAAAGTCCAGCAAAACAGCCCTTGATCTTGCCAGTGTTATAAAAGCTTCGCAAAGCATTGCAGGTCAGGTCAGGTATGACGACCTGCTTAAAAAACTGATGCACATCACGATTGAAAACGCAGGGGCAGAAATGGGATGCTTATTGTTATACAAAGGGAATCAGCTTTGTATTGAGGTTGTGGGCCATGCAGGAAGGGAAGGGATCCGGATTTTCCCATCTGTTCCACTCAACGAATCAGAAATGGTTCCAAAAACTATGTTGTACTATAGTTGGCGTTCAGGGGAAAATGTTGTTGCCGATGAGGCTTTGATCGAAGAACGGTTTAGTTTGGATTCCTATATCCAGGCCAACAATCCACTTTCAATGATGTGTTTGACAATCAGTTCACGGGGGAAGTTAAAAGGTCTGTTGTACCTCGAAAACAGATTGTTGAAAGGTGTTTTTAACAATAGCAGGATCGAACTTTTGCAAACACTTTCGGGCCAGATCGGCATCTCAATTGAAAATGCGCTACTCTATGAGAACCTTGAAGAAAAAGTAGCAGAAAGGACACTTGAAATTCATAAAGCTTACGACGAACTCAAGGCTGCACAGTCCCAATTGATCCAGGCGGAAAAGATGGCATCGTTGGGCGAACTTACTGCCGGTATCGCCCATGAAATTCAGAACCCGTTGAACTTCGTCAATAATTTTGCTGAGGTAGGCAATGAATTGGTCGATGAAATGAAACAGGAATTGTTAAAAGGAAATCAGGATATGGCCATTTCCATTGCAGACGACTTGAAGATCAACCTTGAAAAAATCAACCATCATGGGAAGCGTGCCGATGCCATCGTCAAGGGGATGCTGCAGCACAGCAGGAGCAGCACTGGAATTAAAGAACCGACCGACTTTAACGCGCTTGCAGATGAATACCTGCGACTCTCCTATCATGGACTTCGTGCAAAAGACAGTTCATTCAATTCGGAACTTAAAACAGATTTTGATGCCAATATTGGGGAGATCAATCTTGTAATTCAGGATATTGGAAGGGTAATCCTGAATTTGCTGACCAACGCTTTTTATGCTGTAAAAGAAAAATCGAAATTGGGTATTGAGGGCTATGAACCTGTTGTTTCAATAAAAACCAGAAAGCATCTCAATAAAGTTGAAATGACGATCAGCGACAATGGAAATGGGATCGAGGTGAAAAATCTGGATAAAATCTTTCAACCTTTCTTTACGACCAAGCCCGCAGGTGAGGGAACGGGCTTGGGTTTATCGTTAAGTTATGAAATAATCACAAAAGGGCATGGAGGTGAATTGAAAGTTGAAACAAAATTAGGTGAGTTTACAAATTTTATTGTAATCTTGTAGTACCTATAATAATTAATGCAAGAATTACATGTCATCCTCTTTAGCGCCCTTTTTTGTTAGTTTAATTATTGCAGAACGTCTGCGCAGATACGTTAAAGTCAATTTTTCATCCCAAGGGGAGAATCTGTTCAGGTGGGCCCTTTTCTTTGCCGCAATCCTTTATGCTGTTGAAATCCTATTTTCGGCTGAAGATTATACCAAATGGATTTGGCACGTTTTTCTTATTGGACTGATTGTCTTTTCATTAAAGCAGAAAGAACTTTTGCCTTTGAAAATGTTCATCATCGCATTTGTCCCATTTGAAATCGTTTCACTTTTAGGTGATCTGGCACAAGGCATAAGCGACGCTTTTTTTAAATCCTACGAATCATATTTTGGTACGGCCCGCACACTGTCGTTTATGTGGATGGGTGCCATTTTATACAGTCAAAACAGGCAATCCAAAGCCGCTGAAAAAGAACGGATCAAACGACAGCAGGAAGATGAATTGAACAGGGCAATCGCGATACGAAAGGTCGAATTGGAAGGTTTGGTCGCCGAACGGACTGCAGAGCTGACCAACCAGAAAGAGGAACTCGAACATGCCCTTGAAGAGTTGCGGTCCACACAGTCCCAACTGATCCAATCCGAGAAGATGGCTTCCTTAGGTGAACTGACAGCAGGAATTGCCCATGAAATCCAAAATCCATTGAACTTCGTCAACAATTTCTCGGAAGTAAGCAACGAACTGCTTGAGGAGATGGAATCCGAAATGGAAAAGGGGAATGGAACCGAAGTAAAACAGATCATATCCGATCTGAAAATCAACCTTGAGAAAATCAACCACCATGGCAAACGTGCCGATAGCATCGTAAAAGGGATGCTTTTACATTCAAGGGCAAGTACCGGACAAAAAGAACCCACCAATATCAACAACCTGGCCGACGAATATTTGCGGTTGGCCTACCATGGGCTTCGGGCAAAAGACAAGAGCTTCAATTCCAAGATGATAACCGATTTTGACAAGACCTTGGGAAAAATCAACATTGTACCCCAGGACATCGGAAGAGTGATCCTCAACCTGTTAAACAATGCTTTTTATGCAGTTACGGAAAAAAGGAATGCTTCAGACCTCCAAGGTCTTGATCCTTATGAACCCACAGTCTGGATCAGCACAAAAAATTTAGGCAATGAAGTTGAGATAAAGGTGGCCGACAATGGGAATGGGATCCCTCAAAAAATTGTCGATAAAATATTCCAACCTTTTTTTACAACGAAACCCACCGGGCATGGAACAGGTTTAGGCCTATCTTTGTGTTATGAAATCGTCACAAAAGGGCACGAAGGCGATTTGCACGTTGAATCGACCGAAGGTAAAGGTTCTGTATTTACCATCCATTTACCTTTAAACAATTAAACTATGGCCACAGTATTGGTAGTTGACGATGAAATAGACATTAAAGTCCTTTTTGAAATGTGTTTCAGGCGGGAAATAAAGCACCACGAATTGAATTTTGTGTTTGTTTTTTCAGCCGAAGAAGCCTTAAAATACATGGAGAACCATCAGCAGGAGGCTGTTTTGATCCTTTCGGACATCAATATGCCTGGAATGAGCGGCCTTGAATTGCTCAAACACATTAAAGAGAAATACCCGAAACCACCCCCATTTGTGATGATGATCACTGCTTATGGGGACAAAGAAAACCACCGCATTGCCATGGAACTTGGAGCCGATGACTTTTTAACCAAACCCGTTGATTTTGTAGCACTTAAAGAAAAACTAAAATCAAAATTGGTATGATAAAGATTTTGATCGCCGATGACGAAACAGACCTTGAAATTCTCATCAGGCAAAAATTTCGACAGAAGATCCGGGAGCAAAAATATGAGTTCGTTTTTGCCATAAATGGGAAGGATGCTTTAAAAAAAATGCAGGAAAACCCCGATGTTGAGATTGTTCTGACCGATATCAACATGCCGGAAATGGATGGGCTGACCTTGCTCACAAAATTGAATGAGAGCAATCCACTTGTGAAAACCGTGATGGTTTCGACGTATGGTGACATGGGAAACATCCGGAAGGCAATGAACCGCGGTGCATTCGACTTTGTGACCAAACCTGTCAATTTCGAAGACCTCGAGCTGACCATCGAGAAAACCATCCAGCATGTTAAGATGATCCGCGAAACGCTCAAGGCGATCAAGGAAAACAACATCCTAAGGATGTATGTCGATGACAACGTCCTCAATTTCATGGGAAGCCGCGAATTTGAAGTCTCGATTATGGCAAATGAAACACTTGAAGCCACAGTTGCATTTATCGACATCTGCAGTTTTACGGCCATCAGTGAGAAAGAATCGCCCGATGTTGTCGTTTCGTTGCTCAACAGGTATTTTGACCTGATGGCCACGGAAATCATTGTGCAGAAAGGGATTATAGATAAATTTATTGGTGATTGTGTGATGGCGGTTTTTAAGGGGCCTTATCATATCGACAGGGCTATTGACGCCTGCCTTGCGATCAGGAACAAAATTGTGGATTTGCCGGGTTGCGACAACTTCCTCCCGCATGTATCAGTTGGGATCAACAGTGGCGAAATGATTTCTGGGAACATTGGGTCAGTTTCGTTGCGCAGGTTGGATTATACGGTGATTGGCGATACAGTCAATACGGCGCAACGGTTACAAGGTGCAGCCGGAGTAGGTCAAATTGTTATTTCAGAGACTTGTTGGAAAATGGTCAAAGATTCGTTCAACTGCAAATTGATTGGTCCGGCCAAACTGAAAAACAAGGTCGAACCGGTCATGATTTATGAAGTTTTGAATTAATCCATCCACAAAATCCACCTCAATGCAATTTGAAAAAGCCTATTCGTTTATGATCCGCAAATTAGAGACCGGATTGCCTTCCTATCTTTCGTACCACAATACCGATCACACAAAGAATGTCGTAAAAGCTGCTGAATATCTGGCCACTGCAGAAAATATTTCAGGAGAAGACCTTACGTTGTTAAAAACTGCTGCCTTGTTCCATGACTCAGGTTTCCTGCACGACCATCAGGACCATGAAGAGATTTCTTGTCAGGAGGCACAAAAGCACTTGCCCGACTTTGGTTATTCGGAAGGGCAGATCGGAGTGGTTTGTAAGATGATCCAAGCAACAAAATTACCGCAATTACCCGAAAATCACCTCACTCAGATCCTTTGCGATGCAGACCTGTATTACATTGGTAAAGTGCAATATACAGAAATCGCCGAAGGATTATTCGCCGAATTGAAAAGGTTTGGGGTCGTAAAGACAAAAATGGAATGGGAACTAAAACAAATCGAATTTTTGTCGGTACACAAATTCTTCACAAGAACAGCCCAAAATGAAAGGGAGGTACAGAAACAAGCCAACCTCCAAAAACTGAGAAAAAGCGTTTCCAATACCTTGACTTCCCCGCATGGTGAAAAGCCAATTGATCTTTTAAAGGATGCAATGCAAATGGTTGTGGGTGTCATTATCGCAGGTTATGCCTTAAAAGGATTCCTTGTTCCCAACCATTTTTTCGATGGCGGAATAACAGGATTATCGCTTCTCGTTCACGAGTTGTACCATTTCAATCTTGGGGTCGTCATCATTTTGCTGAACCTTCCACTGATCATCATCAGCTTTTTCACTGTTGGCCATCGCTTTGCCTACCGGACGTTTATGAGTGTAGCTTTGTTGGGAATCTGCCTTTTGTTGCTTCCCGATGTAGCCCTGACTTCCGACAAGCTGTTGATTTCCATATTCGGGGGCGTTTTCCTCGGCATCGGTATCGGGTTGATCATGAGGGCTGGCGCTGCCCTCGATGGGATTGAAGTCCTTGCCCTCTATACCCTGAAACGGACTTCGTTTACCATCACCGAAATCATCCTTGGCATCAACGTGATGATTTTTGGCATCGCGGCTTTTAAATTTGGGGTCGAATCGGCGTTGTATTCGATCCTGACCTATTTTGCCGCCACCCGCTGCATCGACTATGTAGTGGAAGGGATCCAGGCCTTTACAGGGGTTACAATTATCTCAGGGAAAAGCGAAGTGATTAAATATCAATTGGTCAATAAATTGGGGCGTGGGATTACGGTTTACAAAGGGGAGCGTGGCTTTTTACCGGGAAAATTTGAGATCAGTACCGAATGTGACATTATTTTCACTGTGATCACAAGGCTCGAATTGCGGAAACTCAAAAACCTTGTGTATGAGGTCGATCCAAATGCGTTTGTTTTTGCCAATACGATCAAGGAGGCTTCAGGTGGGATTGTTAAACAGAGGCATCATCATTAAGAATTAACTCATTACTTATTCCAAAGTTTTTCCTAATCAAAAACAATTCTGAGAATGAGGCTCTTAATTGTCTGATTTTGAATACCCTCTTGATCCTTACAAAACAGATCAAACTATAGAAGTTAAATTATTATATCTATAAGCATATAAATTAAATATTTTAAATCGAATTATATCAATACGCATATAATTGACTATATTTGCATTGATTTATATCTAAAAGCATATAATGAAAAATCTGGCGGAATTTGTAAAAGAACGAAGGAAGGAAGTGAACCTTACACAGGAGGAATTTGCCGATAAATCAGGGGTCGCACTAACCGTCTTGCGCAAAATTGAGCAGGGCAAAACAAACCTGAACATGGATAAGGTAAACCTGGTATTGAGCATGTTTGGTCATGAATTGGCACCCGTAAACAGTAAAGAACTCCCTAAATGAGAAAATGTAGAGTAAATTATAAAGATCATTTGGCCGGAATTCTAACGGAAACCAATGAAGGCGAATTTGTCTTCCAATATGATGGACAATATGTAAAGGAGCATCCCACTGATTTCCTTACGTTTACAATGCCAGTAACAAGTCGGCCCTATACGGATAAACGGCTGTTCCCGCTTTTTGAAGGATTGATTCCTGAAGGATGGTTATTGGAAATCGCTTCCAAAAACTGGAAAATAAACAGAAATGACCGCATGGGCTTATTGCTGGCATGTTGCCAAAATTGCATTGGCGCAGTGAGTATCGTACCAATACCAGAAGAAAATGGAGAATAAGTGTTTATATTGTTATAAACCCGTTGCAGATGGCGAAGATTTTCACGGGAAATGCAGTATGAGTTTCTTTGGGTCTGCAACCTCTCCAAAGCTTTCCTACTCCATTGGTCAAATGGCCGAATTGGCAAAGGATGTGGTCGAACGAAGTATTTCTGTGCCAGGCGTTCAGGCCAAATTATCCATGTCGTTGGTCAAAGAAACCCGTGAAAACGCGGATTTCCGATTAACGGTTGTTGGAGCACTTGGGGGTCAATATATTTTTAAACCACCTTCTGATCAATTTCCAGAAATGCCCGGAAATGAGCATTTAACAATGAGAATAGCGGAAGCTTACGGAATACGTGTTGTCCCTTCAAGTTTGATCCGTCTGGCATCCGGCGAATTGTCATATATCACCAAAAGAATTGACCGTACCGAAAAGGGTGAAAAAATCCATGTGTTGGATATGTTCCAGGTCACGGAAGCCATAGATAAGTACAAAAGTTCAATGGAGAAAGTTGGGAAAGCACTTCACAACTATTCGGATAACCCCTTGCTGGATAAGATCTTCTATTTTGAATTGGCTGTGTTTAGCTTTTTAACCGGAAACAACGACATGCATCTTAAGAATTTTTCGATGATCGAAAGTTCTTCGGGATGGATTTTAGCTCCTGCGTACGACCTGCTTAATGTTGCAATCGTTAATCCAGATGACACCGAGGAACTCGCACTCACACTTGAAGGTAAGAAGAAAAAACTCAAAAGGGAACATTTTGATCGTTTTGGGAAAGGATTGGAGTTGACCGACAGACAAATTCAGGGTGTCTTTAAGCGGATGATTAACAACAAATCGATTGCCATTGAATGGATTGACAAATCCTTCTTGTCAGAAAATATGAAAGATACTTATAGAAATGTCCTCGAAGCAAGATATGAACAATTAAGATTGACATAAAAACTTCATTCCCCTGTAACTTTTCCCACTGCTCCTCGTCTTACCTCCAAAATCAACAATTGGAAAATATGAAAAAGTCAATTTTAACACTGATAATTGTTTTTGCAAGCAGCACCCTGATTTTAAAGGCTCAGGATACGACAAGGGTAAAAGTTCTGGGAAAGAACCTGGTCACGGTAGTCGAAGGTGGGGGCAAAGGTAACGAAGTGAAGATCGGGAACAACTCCATCGATATTGTAGATGGTCGTGACGATTCAGTCAAGGTGAGGGTGGGGCGCAAGGCACTGGTGATATCGGATGGCAAACACGGTTCAAATATCGAGTTGAACACCCTAAATGATCAGGAAATGGAAACCTGGACAGGGCACAAGCCCAAGTTTAAAGGCCACTGGGCTGCTTTGGAGATGGGTATCAATTCGTTTGCCAAGGTCAATTATTCGGGATATACACCCTACTTTATGGACCTGAACCAAAACAAATCTTTCGAAACAGGTCTAAATTTTCTAAGCTATAGCATTGGATTACAAAAAGATAAACGGAATGTCGGATTGGTTACCGGACTTGGGCTAACCTACAACGATTACCGGTTTTCAAATTCCTATACGATTGAGAACAATAGTGGGATTGTCCGAGCTGTTGAATTATCGGACACCGACCTTTCTAAAACAAAGCTGGCCACAACCTACTTAACAGTTCCTTTGATCCTTGAATTTCAGATTCCTGTCAATGGACATGAAAAAAGGATTTATCTGTCTGGTGGTGTGATTGGTGGCTTAAAGGTAGGGTCGCACACCAAAATAATCCAGAATGGCGACAAGCACAAATCACGTGACGACTTCAATATCAATCCTTTCCGCTATGGAGCCACTGCTCGGATTGGTTACAAAGGGCTTAATGTATTTGGGACTTATTATTTTTCAACCTTCTTCAAGAGCGGACGTGGTCCTGAAATGTTTCCTTTTACGATTGGGATTGGGTTGTTGAATTGGTAAAAACCTTCAGATAAAAAGTAAAAAGAATAGCCATGGGTCGAAACTCATGGCTATTCTTTTAAAGTGGGATATTCCCGTGCTTCTTTAGAGGATTTGTCTTGTGTTTGTTGCGGGTCATTTCAAGTGCCTGAATGATTTTAAACCTCGATTGTGAAGGCAAAATAATCTCATCAATATAACCCAGCTCTGCCGCTTTGTAAGGATTGGCAAACTTTTCGCGGTAATCCTCAATCTTCTGCGCAAGCTGCTCTTCGTTCATCTTTTCACGGTGAATAATCTTCACAGCACCTTCTGCACCCATCACGGCGATTTCAGCCGATGGGAACGCATAATTGATATCACCGCCGATGTGCTTGCTGCTCATCACATCGTAGGCGCCTCCGTAAGCTTTGCGTGTAATCAATGTAATCTTTGGAACGGTGGCTTCTGCATAGGCATACAACAATTTAGCCCCATGACGGATGATACCTCCATATTCCTGTGCCGTTCCCGGAAGGAAGCCCGGAACGTCAACAATGGTAACCAATGGAATATTGAACGCATCGCAAAAACGGACAAACCTGGCACTTTTAACAGATGAATTAATATCGAGGACCCCAGCGAGACTTGCAGGTTGATTTGCAATAATCCCTACACTCTTTCCTCCAAAACGTGCAAACCCAATGATCATGTTCATTGCAAACGCAGGTTGCAATTCGAAGAAGTTCTTATCATCCACAATGCTGACAATCAACTCTTTCATGTCGTATGGTTTATTGGGGTCGTCAGGGACCAATCCGTTGAGGTTAGCAACTTCACGGTGGATATCGTCCTTTGTTTCAACCGTTGGAGCTTCCTCAAGATTGTTGGATGGAAGATAACCGATCAATTCGCGGATCATCAGCAAGGCATGGTCTTCGTTGTCTGCAGTCAGATTTGCCACACCACTTTTGGCATGATGGGTCGAAGCACCACCCAACTCTTCCTTGGTTACATCTTCATGCGTAACGGCCTTCACTACATCTGGGCCTGTCACAAACATATAGCTTGTCTCTTTGACCATCACAATAAAGTCCGTCAGAGCAGGAGAATAAACGGCCCCTCCTGCACATGGACCAAGGATTGCCGAAATCTGTGGTATCACCCCAGAACTCATCACGTTACGGTAAAAGATATCGGCATAACCAGCGAGGCTTTCAATTCCTTCCTGGATTCTGGCACCTCCAGAATCGTTCAAACCGATCAACGGGGCACCCATTTTCATGGCAAGATCCATGATTTTCACAATCTTATCGGCATTAGCCCGGCTCATCGTCCCACCCAAGACAGTAAAGTCCTGTGCAAAAACATAAATCAGGCGGCCATCAATCTTTCCATATCCTGTGATCACGCCATCGCCCGAGAATTTGTTGTTTTCCATTCCGAAATCATGGGAACGGTGGACTACAAATTTGTCAAGCTCAACAAATGTCCCTGGATCCACCAATACGTCAATCCTTTCACGGGCAGTCTTTCTTCCCGCCGCATGTTGACGATCAATGCGATCAGGTCCACCACCTTCTTCGGCTTCAAGGTTTCGGTCTTTTAACCTTTCGAATTTATCAATTTGTGACGACATCTTTATATATAATTGATTAATAGATTTTTAATTGTTTATTAAGCAGTTTCTTCCTCATCGATAACGACAAGTAGTTGGTTGGTGTCAACAGTGTCACCTTCTTTGACAGGTACCTCCCTCACGATTCCCCTTGTACCTGCCTTAAATTCGCTTTCCATTTTCATCGCGGAAAGGACGATCAGGGCTTGTCCGGCTTCCACATGGTCACCTGGCTTCACAAATACTTTTACAACTTTTCCAGGCATCGGCGACCGGATCGTATTGTCGCTGTTGATCGAACCGCCCTGCATCCTATTGAGTCGATAACGTGCTTCATTGTCAATGACTTCCACATCAAACTTGTATTTAAGAGCATTGACACTATAATGCTTGGGTTCACCTGTTTCTATAACTTCAATGTTATAGGATTTGCCATTGTGGAGGATCGAAAACTCCTGATCATTGACCTTCACAACATCCACTTCATAAAGAACATCATCAACAGAGATGGTCATGATATTCCCTTCCTGCTTTACATCCTTAACGACCGCACTCCGTTTATTTATTTTTAATTCAAGTTCCATTTGGCCTGATTCTTTTAAAATTGCTAAAATTGAAATTCGCACCCAAAATCCATGATTTAAATATGCCACCTGGTTAGGGACATCTTCACCTACCTCATGCAGATTTTAAATCCTCGCTGTAAATTTTCTGAGCTGCCGTTTCCAGTTGCTTTCGGGTTTTTCAATCGGGATGGTGTTCATTTTTTTACTGGTTTCGAATCGCGAAAGATAGGCTGCAAATGTTGCGATCATCGCAATATCTTCACAGTGCTTTTCGCAGTTGTTTTCACCGTGCAAGAATTCACTGTTTTTCTCAATAAAATGGGTATTGTATTTTCCATTCACAAAATCAGGCGTTTCCATAATCCGTTCCAAAAATCGGATGGTTGTTTTTACCCCTGTGATTTTGTATTCTGATAGTCCCCGCCTCATTCTTTGGATTGCCTCCTCGCGTGTACGGCCCCAAACTACCAATTTGCTGAGCATCGAATCGTAGTAAAGAGGTATTGTGTAACCGGAATAAACATAGCCATCGCACCTGATTCCCAATCCTTCCGGCTCCGTAACATGGGTGATTGTTCCAGAGTTTGGCATAAAATTGTTGTCGGGATCTTCGGCACATATCCTGCATTCGATGGCATGTCCCAACTGTTTCAAATCTTCCTGTTTGAACGGGAGTTTCATCCCTTCGGCAATCCGGATTTGTTCTTTCACAAGGTCAACACCCACAACACGCTCTGTAATAGGGTGTTCTACTTGCAACCTGGTATTCATTTCAAGAAAATAATAATTCAGGTTCTCGTCCATTATAAATTCAATGGTCCCGGCGCCCTGATAATTGCATGCTTTGGCTGCTGCAACGGCATGTTGCCCCATGATCTCCCTGATTTCAGGGGTCATCAATGGTGAAGGGGTCTCTTCTACAACTTTCTGATGGCGGCGCTGAACAGAACACTCGCGTTCAAAGAGATGAACCGTATTGCCGTAATTATCTGCAAGTATTTGAAACTCAATATGATGAGGCGAATTGATGTATTTTTCGATATAGAGGCGGTCATCGCCAAAACCCATTCTGGCTTCTGACCGGGCAGCCCGTATCGAACTGGCAATTTCCGATTCCTTGTGCACAAGCCTCATCCCTTTTCCACCACCCCCAGCCGATGCCTTAATCATAACCGGCAATCCGATCTCTTTGATGACCTTTATGGCTTCCGCTTCACTTGTCAGTTTTTCAGTTGTACCTGGAACAACCGGTACACCAGCCTTGATCATCCTGATCCTGGCACTGATTTTATCGCCCATCATTTCAATCGATTCGGGTGATGGTCCGATAAACTGTATTCCTTCTTCGCGGCAACGACGTGAAAATGAAGCATTTTCAGATAGGAAGCCATAACCTGGATGGATTGCATCGGCACCTGAACGTTTGGCTACAGCAATAATCTTGTCCATGTTCAGATAGCTCTCTGAGGAGGGTGGTAGGCCAATGTTGTAGGCTTCGTCGGCAAACCTTACATGCATTGCCGAACGGTCGGCATCACTAAAAACGGCGACGGTTTCAATTCCCATCTCACTGCAGGAGCGGATAATCCGCACGGCAATCTCGCCACGGTTAGCGACCAGTACTTTTTTAATCGGTTTTTGTTTCATAAAAGATTTAATAGAATCAAAATTTTCGAATAATCAGAATAAATCCCAGCAATTCATCAGTTGATAACACTTTAAAATCAGTTTTTGTTTTAAAAACGTTGTCAGTTTTTTCAGTTCGTTTTTTCCTTATCTTGCAACGGTAAAATTAATCTTTTTATGAAATTATTACTAATCAGCAATTCGACGATGCCTGGTGAGCCCTATTTGGATTATCCAAAGCTTGAAATCAAGAATTTTTTAGGGTCAAAGCCGTTAAATGCACTATTTATCCCCTATGCAGCCGTTACTTTTTCGTTTGACCTTTATGAATCGAAAGTGGAAGAACGGTTTTCTGAAATTGGACATCATGTGACTTCGATCCATCACTATTCTGATCCTGTTAAAGCTGTACAGGATGCAGAGGCGATTGTTGTAGGTGGCGGGAATACGTGGCAATTGGTCAGGATGATGCATGATAACCTTATTATGGAAGCGATTAGGTTAAAGGTTCAGGACGGAACTCCTTATATTGGCTGGAGTGCCGGATCCAATGTGGCTTGTCCTACCTTGCGGACAACCAACGATATGCCAATCATCGATCCGCACGGATTTGACTGTATGGGACTTGTGCCATTTCAGATCAACCCGCATTACCTGGATGCAAATCCTGAAGGACATGGCGGAGAGACACGTGAACAGCGGATCGAAGAGTTTTTGGAAATCAATCCTGAAAAAACCGTTGTTGGCCTTCGTGAAGGGACAATGTTCAAATATGAAAACAAGTCGCTTCAACTGATCGGGAACCGGAATGTACGGATTTTCAAAAAGGGCAGGGTCCCTCAGGAATTTAAGGCTGGTGATAATTTAGATTTTCTGATGAAGCCCCATATTTAAAGGAGATTTCAATAAGATTATATTATGAAGAAACTGTCATTTTTACAATTACTGATTTGGAGCTTGTTCTTAGGATGTTCTGCCCCCAAAACAATAACTGCCTATATGATAGGTGATTCGACTATGGCCAATAAAATAGCCGAAGTGTATCCCGAAACTGGATGGGGCCAGGTTTTTCAGGATTATTTTGACTCAGGCGTTAAGGTTTCCAATCACGCAATGAACGGCAGAAGTTCAAAAAGCTTTCTTGCCGAGGGGCGGTGGAAGGTTATTTTGGATAGCCTCAAACGAGGTGATTTTGTTTTTATCCAGTTTGGACACAACGATGAGAAAATGGATAAGCCATTGCTCTATACCGATCCTCAGACGACCTATCAGCAGAACCTTAAGAAATATGTCACCGAAACCAGAAAAAAAGGTGCCACCCCAATCTTGTTGACGCCGATTGTCCGTCGCAAATTTGATGTAGCCGGGAAATTGGTCGATACGCATGGGAAATATCCCGAAGCCGTTCGTGAACTGGCATCCAGGTTAAAAGTTAAGTTCATTGATATGCAGGTTCTTACCTTTAATTTGGTCGAACCAATGGGCGATGAGCCATCAAAGAAAATCTATTTATGGACCCCGCCTGACCAAAAATTCCCGGAAGGGAGAAAGGACGATACCCATCTTTCGGTTGAAGGCGCGAAAGCGTTTGCCGGAACCGTCGCCAGGGAAGTGTCCAGAATGAAGGTTTCTTTGGCAAAACATGTCAGGAATTAGTTTTTTCGATTACATTAGTGGCCTATTATTTGAAATTTTCAGAAACAAAAACTATACATGATGAAACAGAATTTATCCAGATTAAAAAGTGTTATCCTATTGATTATTTCCATTGTATCGATCAATGCATTTGCCCAGAAAACTGTCGGTCTCGACAACTGGTACAACCATGAAACCAATCCCAAAACCGGGAAGATTTTCCATTATACCTGGGACGATACACAGAACAGTGGTTTTTCACAACTCGGCGACCTCCTGAAAAGCAAAGGTGCTGCACTAAAGACAATTTCAGGCAAAGCCGAGGCGCAGAGCCTTGCAGGCATAGGCCTTTACATTATTGTTGACCCTGATACCACTTCCGAGAATCCAAAACCCAATTACATCATGCCTAAGGATATCAAAGCGATTTCCAAATGGGTAAAAGATGGTGGCGTATTGCTGGTTTTGGCCAACGATAAGCCCAATTGTGAATTTACCCACCTGAACCAATTGGCTAAAGAATTTGGGATGCATTTCAACCCGGTTACGTTGAATCCGGTTACTGGGAAAGAATACAACATGGCCGCCGAAACCAATCTGCCAAACCACCCATTGTTTAAAGGTGTGAACAAGATCTATATGAAAGAGGTGAGTTCCATTGCTTTAAGCAAAAGTGCAAAAGCTGTCCTTACCGATGACAAACAGGTTTATATTGCTGAAACACCTTATGGTAAAGGGTTTGTTCTGGCCGTTGGCGATCCATGGTTGTACAACGAATACATTGACCACGCGATGCTTCCTGCCGACTTTGAGAACCTCAAGGCTGCCAATAATCTTGCTGACTATCTTTTGGGAAAGGTGAAATAATTAATAATTAACCTATTAAAGCTATGAACAAATTTAGGGTCATCATCTTAATTTTTGTTTTATTTCTCA
Organism: uncultured Bacteroidia bacterium; assembly: GCA_903927965.1. Lineage (GTDB taxonomy): Bacteria > Bacteroidota > Bacteroidia > Bacteroidales > Prolixibacteraceae > JAAFHB01. The sequence goes on from CAIYPA010000513.1 coordinate 21,600, forward strand.
ATGTTGAATGTGTTAAATCACAGCCTGTTACAGCTGAAACAGCCAAAAAGGCCTTACTTTGGTCGGATGAGTTTAACGGTACCGGATTGCCTGACGCTGCCAAGTGGGGCTATGAAGTTGGGTTTATCAGGAACAACGAAAAGCAATATTACACTTTGCAACGCACCCAAAATGTGAGGCAGGAAAACGGTTGCCTGGTCATTGAATCTTTGAAAGAGGATTTTCAGGGGGCGAAATATACATCCGCCAGTATCAACACATTGGACAAGAAAGCCTTTGAAGGGGATATCCGTGTCGAAGTAAAAGCGAAAATTCCGCAAGGTAAAGGGATCTGGCCGGCGATCTGGATGATGGGGACCAATATCAAAACAGTTGGATGGCCCAAGTGCAGTGAACTCGATGTGATGGAATTTGTAGGCCATACACCTGGGAAGGTCTATGGAACTTTGCATTGGTGGGACAGCACTTCAACGAAGGAAAGCAAACACAACAGCAAAGGGAGCAACATGGAATTCAGTGACCTGGCGACAAACTTCCACACCTATTCTCTTGAACGGAAAGGTAATGTGATTACGTTGTTTGTAGATGACAAGAATTACCTGACAGTTACTCCACCCACAACGGCTTTTGAAAATACATTTTCGGGTCCACTTTACCTGTTGCTCAATACCGCCATTGGTGGAAGCTGGGGTGGCGAAATCGATGATACAATCTTCCCACAGAAATTTTTGATCGATTATGTGAAGGTTTATAAGCTTTAAATAAACTGTTTCCCATTAATTTTTTATCAGGCCATCTTATTTAATATTAGGATGTTACCAATCTACAAAGCAATTGAAGTTATTGAAATAATTAGCGAAAATGTAGGTCATACCAAACCATGGGTAGTACTTGTTAATACACCTAAAGGTTTAAAACCCTATGTCACAAAATTATATTCAACTTCACAAGTTGATCAAACCCATTGCGTTTCTAAAGAGGTTATCTGTAATATCTTGGCTGGTGAATTTGAATTGAAAGCTCCTACGTGTGCTTTGATCTATATACCTGACGAGCTTGCTCTTCAACTGCCCATGGCAGCCCAAATGCAATATAGTTCAATAGATCATAGATTGAAATTTGCAACATTAATGATTGATAATGTGACATCTGCGATACCCGGATTGCCAAAAAGTCATTACAATAGAAGAATCTCATTAGATACCTTATATGCGTTTGATAATTTTATTCGGAATTGTGATAGGGGGAATCCAAAGTCCAATTTACTTGTTAGTTCGCAAGATGCTTTTCTCATTGATCATGAGCTAGCATTAAGCAAAAAGGATATTGATGTTGATATTCAGGCCATTCTTTTAGAGGATAAATTCACGAAATATCATCTTTTTTACCCTTATCTTGAAAAGACCAGTAGGAATTATCGGCAAAGCCTCTTTGATGAATTCGCATTTTACTTAAATAGTTTGAATTTAAACATATTATCAACTTATTTCAACCAATTGGTTAAAGAAGGTTTCAATGACTACTCACAACCTATTTTTAAATGGTTGGAACAAGTTAAACAGAATGAATCTATATTTGTAAATAAATTAAAAGGATCGCTGCTATGATTAATTATTTCACTTATAGTGTGTTACAATACAGACACAGCCTAGCATTAGGGGAAATTCTTAATGTTGGGATCTTGTTTTATTTCCCGGATGAAAACCGTTTCGAATTTGTTAGTGGTGATGGAACAAGGGCGAAAGCAATCTATCCAGATTTTGATAATTTTTTGTTCAATGGTTATTTAAAAACAATAATTAATAAGGTAAAAAAACAGGTCGATCAGTTCCCTAGTAATTACAATGGATCGGATTTTCTTAAATATGTTTATAACAATGTTTTAAGTGAAGATGCAGCAGGTTTAATTTTTAACGTACCTTCTTATGTAAAAAATGTTTTTGGGGACAGTAAAAAGGCTGTTGACGAATACTCAAAACTGTTGCTTCCGGGAATTGATGTTGAAAAGCCAGAAATTATAAGACACAATGAAAAGTACATTATCAGGAGATTTAATGGTTATATTTTTGGGCAAGATAAGGAGATAGTAAAGAATTTTGAAAAGAACAAAGTAATAAAAACCAAACACTTTAACATTAAGTTTGATTTATCCTGGCAAAATACCACACATAATTTTATAAAACCAATTAATTTCGATCGTATTAATGAAGACTCAATACAGAAGGAAGCTGCTATCCTATATAGTTATATAACTGATTTAATGGATTATGCCGCAATAAATAATTCAAGATTCGATTTTCTGGTTTCAAGTCCTCAAAATGTACAACTTAATCGTGCGTATGAAAATGCTTTGGATTTTCTTGATTCTTTGAAAGCACCCAAACAACTAATTACGGAGGAGAAATTGGAATCTTATTCTCAAAACGTACTTTCTGAATTAACAGCAAATTAATCATAATTCATTTATTATAAATGTTAAAGGTCGGTATATGGCTTATAATCATTGGGTTTATATTGTTTTCTTGTAAGCTATCCCCAACTGAAAAACTATCCTCCTACGTCAACCCATTTATAGGTACCGACGAGGACGGCCATACTTTTCCAGGTGCTGTCGTTCCGTTTGGGATGGTTCAACTGAGTCCAGATAACGGTGACCACGATTACAACTGGTGCAGCGGATACCATTACTCAAGCTCAAAAATCCTGGGATTTAGTCATACCCATTATAGCGGTACGGGCGCCGAAAGCCTTTGCGATATCTCGGTTTTTCCTCTGGTCAATGCATCGCCAACATGGGAATCGATCCGAAGCGAATTTTCGCATCAGGATGAAAAAGCAAGTCCCGGATACTATTCGGTTTTACTGAAAAGTTCAGGGATAAAAGCTGAACTGACAGCCACAACCCATTGCGGTCTACACCGTTATACCCTTCCGGAAAGTAAAAATGCATTGTTGCGGTTTGACCTTGGGTTTGGAAACGGTGGGGAGTCGAGGGTTGGCCACAACGGTGATGAACCCATCGAGTGTTATTTCAAAAAAGTTGATGACCATACAATTGTAGGGTTCAGGCGCTCTGTTGGATTTGTTGGAGAACGGCATGTGTTTTTTGCGGCGCAAACCAGTAAACCATTCAACGACATCGTGTTGTATGCCGATGGGACAAAGCTCACGTCTAGCACTGAAGCTACTGCGGTGCGGTTGAACAGTTACCTTCAATTTCCGGAAGCAAAAGCAGGTGAGCAATTGCTGGTAAAAGTTGGGATCAGTTTCGCGTCTATAGACGGTGCCATCGCTGGACTTCAGGAGATCACAGACTGGAATTTTGACAACGTGCGCAAAAATGCCGCAGATCTTTGGGAAAAGGAACTCACCAAAATTCAGGTAACTTCAGAAGATAAGGATTTTAAAGAGACATTTTATACTGCAATTTACCACAACTACTTCGCCCCATTCCGTTACGATGATGCCAAAGGGGAATATTTGGGTGCAGACGAAAAGATCCACCAAGGAAAGAATATTTATACATTGTCCTCATTATGGGATACATATAGGGCGACTGCACCCCTTTATACGTTAACCCAGACTGAAAGGCTACCCGATATCATCAAATCCTATCTTGCATTTTATCAGCAACATGGACTTCTCCCTTCGTGGGAATTGTATTTTAAGGAAGCGAATGTGATGCCAGGTTACCATGCTGTCCCGATCATGGCAGATGCGATTTTAAAAGAGATAAAAGGTTTCGATGTCCAGCTTGCCTATGAGGCGATGAAGGTTACGGCCAATGAAGATATCCGCGAGTCGGACCATTACCGCAAATATGGGTATGTTCCCGATGACCTTGATCCCAAGCAGCGGGGAGTCACCAAAACAGTAGAATATGCCTTTGATGATTGGTGCATTGCCCAGGTGGCAAAAAAACTGGGACAACAGACAGATTACGAATTGTTTATGAAACGGAGTGAATATTGGAGGAATGTTTTTGATCCTTTGACCGGTTTTGTACGCCCCAAAGATTCAAAGGGCAATTGGATTCTCCCTTTTAACCCACGGGAATCGGTCGGTTTTCAGGAAGGGAATGCATGGATCTATACCTGGTATGTGCCTCAGGATGTTTCGGGGTTGATCGGTGAAATGGGAGGTGCTGCTTCGTTTGATCAAAAATTGGATACGTTGTACAACAGTCCCGGAAAAACCAGTCAGGATTACAAAAACAATGGGTATTATGGTCTGTCGGAATTTTCGAATGAGCCAAGCCACCATGTTCCCTACCTGTACTCGTATGTTGGAAAGCCCTGGAAAACTGCCGAAAAGGTCAACCATATCCTGACCAATTTTTACAGCAACAAGGTCAACGGTTTGTGCGGCAACGATGATTGCGGACAAACAAGTGCCTGGTATGTATTGAGTTCGATTGGTTTTTACCCGGTCAATCCGGCAAATGGAGAATATGTGATCGGTAGTCCGCTGGCGGCCAAAACGGAGTTCAACCTCGAAAACGGGAAACATTTTGTTGTAAAGGCTGAGAATCTGACCAAGCAAAATATCTATGTCCAGCAAGCTACTTTGAATGGGAAACCCTATACCCGGACATTCATCAAACATGCCGATATTCTGCAAGGTGGTGAATTGGTGTTGGTTATGGGTGGAAAACCATCTGAAACCTGGGGCATAAATCCTGAAGACTGGCCGAAGGAAAAATAAATTAGAAATAAAGTTGAAATAAAGTTGAAATATTTTGAAATGAAGGGACTGATTCTGATTGTGGTAATTTTTTCCAGTATGGAGATGAAGGCGCAGTTGACACCATTTTTTTCGGCTTCGAATAACAAATATGGATACAAAACGAGGGAGGGCAAACAGGTCGTAGCCCCAAAATACGATCTGGCTTACGGCTTTACGGAAGGATTGGCAGCTGTGCGGTTAAACGGAAAGTACGGCTATATCAACGAAACAGGAAAAGAGGTTGTTCCCCCAAAATATGATTTCACCTGGAAATTTATAGGTGGGTATGCCGCCGTAAAACTTGCCGGGAAAACTGGTTTTATTGATTTATCCGGCAAAGAAGTCGTTGCACCTATTTATGAAGAAGCCAACAACTATCATGGGGCATGCTGCTACAAGGGAATGGCACATGTGAAGGAAAATGGGAAATGGAAAATCATTGCATTAAAGAAGTAGTTCGAAATTAATTTTTATGCTTGTATAATAACCCGAAGGGTTTAAATCTGAATAACCCCCGGTGAAGCTTGCGGAACCGGCCCTTCGGCTTCGCTCAGGGACC
>CAIYPA010000514.1 GCA_903927965.1 uncultured Bacteroidia bacterium
GCGACATTTGGATTTTTGGTCATGATGCCATCCACCACATTGAACACAAAATCCTGAACCTGTGGATTGGTGAGGTCAAGGACCAATTGGTTCCTGTAATAATTCTCTTCGCGGTTTGGCAATTTCAGTATCCAGTCAGGATGTTGTTCATACAATTCACTTTTTGGGTTTACCATTTCGGGTTCTATCCAGACGCCGAATTTAACCCCCTTTGCCTCAGCTTGTTCTACGAGATAACCTAACCCATGTGGCAATTTGGTTTTTGTTTCCTGCCAATCGCCTAAACCGGCGCGATCGTTGCTCCTCGGATATTTGTTGCCGAACCAGCCATCATCCAATAAAAACAGGTCAACTCCTAGCTCCTTGGCTCCTCCAAAAAGATTGGTCAGTTTGGTCTCATCAAAATCGAAATAAGTAGCCTCCCAGTTGTTCAACAAAGTCAGTCGGCTCTTTTGTCCGTCAAGTACCCCATATTTCCTTGCCCAGTTGTGGAAATTGCGGCTTGCCTGGCCTCTTCCCTGAGAACTATAAGTGAATTGAAATTCAGGCGTGACAAAGTTTTCATTGGGCTTCAAGCGGTATTCAGACCCAAAAGGGTTGATCCCAGCAGCCATTCTCAGCGAATTTAATTGATCGATCTCGAAAAGCAACTGAAAACTGCCTGTCCAGCCCAGGGTACCTGCGATGACTTCACCTGAATTCTCATCAGAAAGTTTGTTTTTTGAGAGTAAAAATACTGGGGTCTGATAGATATTTGCGCGTGTTCCCAATTTACTGTCAATGATTTTAATGCCACTGGTCAACTGGTGTTCCTGCATCTGCATCTCCTTTGCCCAATCACCATGGAACTGCGTTAGCCAGTATTGTGACGCATCGAAATGGAACATGGCAGAAGCAAAATTGGTCAGGATGACAGGATTCTTTTCCTGATGGACAATCTCTGTCCAGGTCTTGAACAAGTCTTCGTTGGAATAGGTAACGAAGTTAAGTTTAACAGTAACGGGATATTTTGGATCTTTAAGCACAATCACAGTTGTGGTTACGTTGCCATCACGCACTGTTTTGTCTTCCGAAACCAGCAATTCAAGGGAAGGGTTCCCATCGTTGTGGACCATCCTGATCGCGGGTTCAAATGTATTGTCGGTTCCCGAAGGAACATAAGCCTCATGAACTGCCCGCTGTAATTGATAATCTGAAGCATTGTTCAGCTTTTCTCCAAAATAGATCTGGTACAGTTTTTTATTTTTTCCTACTGCATAGACCAACGATGTATGTTGGGTCTCGATCACAATTTGCCTGTCTGTTTCAATTCGTGGCAATTGTTGCCCAAAAACCTGAATAACAACGAATAAGGATAAAATAAGAGTAAAAGTTTTTTTCATAATTTTTCATAATTTATGATAATAATTTGATGGGTGAAAGGTATTAATTTTCCTTTGTTTATGAACAATTGAAGGATTATTTATAACGCAAAATCCCCGATTACTTTGGGAGTAACCGGGGATAAACCTAACC
>CAIYPA010000515.1 GCA_903927965.1 uncultured Bacteroidia bacterium
CATGCCACTGCACCGGGAGCTTCAACACAGGAAAAAGACAAAGCCAAAGGCAAACTGATCAGCAATATATTCACAATTGACAGGAATTACATCAATTTCTGGATTGGCGGCGGATCGCATCAGGGACAAACCTGCATCAACCTGATCGTGGACAACAAGGTAGTGCATACCATGACAGGACAGGACAACAATCAAATGACGATCCAATCATTCTTTGTTAAAAATTGGGGAGGAAAGGAGGCTCATTTTGAGATTGTTGATTCCTACGAAGGTGGGTGGGGGAATATCGGTATCGGGAAGATTACGTTAAGCGATAGTGCGGCTGCTTCAGCCAATGTGGAAAACCTGCCAGATTTTGGGACAATGGGATTAGCATTGCTTGGCAATCCGGCTGAAATTGCTGATAATAAGCAGGCAACTGCTTTATTGAACGAAAAGTCCATTGGTTCATTGGGGCGTAAACTTACACTGGCACCCAATCAATCCACAAGGGTTACTTTCCTGATAAGCTGGTTTTTCCCCAATCTGGTCGATCAAAAAATAGGCTCCGGCCGGTATTATTCAAACCGATTCAATTCTGCATTTTCTGTTGCCGGCTACGTCACGGAAAATTTCGCAAAGCTCGCTAACCTGACCAAATTGTGGCGGGACACATGGTACGATTCAACATTGCCGTTCTGGTTCCTTGACCGTACTTTTGTAAATACCTCGACCCTGGCCACCAGTACCTGTTACCGTTATTCAAATGGACGCTTCTGGGCATGGGAAGGTGTTGGATGTTGCCAGGGAACCTGTACCCACGTTTGGCATTATGCACAGGCAATGGCACGAATCTTCCCCGATATCGAGCGCGACATCCGTCAGCGGGTTGACCTGGGACTGTCACTCAATCAGGAAACTGGTATAAGTGGATTTCGTGGTGAGTATGACAAGGGATTGGCAATAGACGGTCAGTCTGGCACCATTCTGCGCATTTACCGCGAACACCAGATGTCGGCTGATAACACATTTCTGAAAACCAATTGGAATAAGATCAAGCTGATGTTCAACCCTTTGTTCAGCCGAGATCAGAACAATGACGGAATATTGGAAGGTGACCAGATGAACACGCTCGACCGTCCTTGGTTTGGCAAAATCTCATGGCTTAGCTCCATGTATCTGGCAGCTTTGCGTGCCGGGGAAGCTATGGCGGTAGAAATGGGAGAACCTGTTTTTGCAACCCGGTGCCGCCAGATTGTCGAACAAGGTACCAAAAACATGGATGAACAACTCTTCAATGGCGAATACTATTACCAGACGGGCGAACCTGGCAAATCCGGTGAAGTAGGTTCGTATGACGGCTGTGAAATTGATCAGGTCCTGGGCCAAAGCTGGGTATTTCAGGTCGGACTTGATCGGGTCCTGAACAAAAAAAATACAAGGACAGCACTCGAATCTTTGTGGAAATACAATTTTGCATTGGATGCCGGTTTGTACCGGAAACAGCAGGGTTCGGGAAGGGTTTATGCGGTGGAGGGTGAAGCCGGTTTGCTGATGTGTTCCTGGCCAAAAGGGGACTCCAAACGGGTGAAAGTGAGTTATGACTTCTATTTCAATGAGTGCATGACCGGTTTTGAATATCAGGCTGCCGGACATATGATCTGGGAAGGGATGCTTGAGAAAGGACTAGCGGTAACCAAGGCCATTCACGACCGCTACCATGCAGCCAAACGCAATCCATGGAATGAAGTGGAGTGTGGGGACCACTATGCAAGGGCTATGGCAAGCTATGGTGTATATCTGGCAGCCTGTGGATTTGAATACCACGGTCCACAAGGTCTGATTGGACTTGCACCCAAAATTACACCGGATAACTTTAAATCGGCATTTACATCAGCCGAAGGTTGGGGAATTTTCTCCCAAAGCAGGACTCCTGGCAAGCAAGTGTCAAAAATAGTGATGAAATACGGACAGATGAAAATGAAAACATTCAGGCTGGAATTGGGCGATAACATTGATATTAAATCAGTTAAAGTACTTCTAAAATCCGGTGCCAAAATTATTCCCCAAACTCATAAGATAGATAGCAAAAAGCTGATGATTACCATTGACAATTCGCCTGTTGTAATTTCTGAGAATTCAGACATAGTCGCAGATATTACGTTCAAAAGTATATAAATGACAACTATCGGCGCGAAAAAAATTCAACCCCTTTGCTGGAAATGGCGAGGGGGTTTTCGTCATAATAGTTC
>CAIYPA010000516.1 GCA_903927965.1 uncultured Bacteroidia bacterium
AATTAATTCCCATTATGAAACGAGTTTTATTGAGAAATCGAATCGCAGCCATTTTGTTAATTATTTCTATTACAGGAGGATATAGTTTTGGACAGACCCCATCAACAATTGTTGAAGACTTCCAACCCTCTTCTGTAAACCAACCCGGGAAGGAATTCCCCAAGGTAAATTCAGAAGGAAGGGTGCGTACTCAAATTAAAGCACGAGATGCGCATAAGGTTCAATTGGATATTGGCGCTGTAAAATACGATCTGGTAAAGGATACAAGTGGTGTTTGGACTGGCGAGTCTGCTCCTCAGGACGAAGGCTTTCACTACTATCAGCTATGGGTTGACGGTGCTGCTGTTCCAGATCCCGGAAGTTTGTACTTTTATGGAGCAAGTCGCTGGGGAAGTGGCATCGAAATTCCGGCCAAAGATCAGGATTTTTATGCCCTGAAGAATGTTCCTCACGGTGAGTTGCGCGAAGTACAGTATTTCTCAGCAAGCTCAAAAAGTGTTCGTCGTGCCTTCATTTACACACCTCCCGGTTACGAAAAGGACAATTCAAAACGCTACCCTGTTTTGTATTTGCAGCATGGTATGGGCGAGAATGAAACCGGTTGGGGCAACCAGGGACATGCAAACCTGATTATGGACAATTTAATTGCGGATGGAAAAGCCGTTCCTTTTATCATTGTCATGGAGAACGGTAGTGTTAAGTTTGACCGTCCACGTCAACCAAAACCGGAAACTAATGCGAAAACCGACGCAACAACAAAAAAGCCTGCAGGGCCAATGGGCGGTTTTGATTTTGCCGGCGAGTTCAAAAATATCCTGCTCAACGATCTGATTCCTTATGTTGAAGCCAATTATCGGGTTATTGGTGATATGAATCACCGTGCCATGGCGGGTCTTTCAATGGGTGGCATGCAAACCCGCCTGATTACATTGGCCAATCCCGACAAGTTCTCACAAGTTGGTATGTTCAGTGGTGGCAGCATCAGTATGGATGATCTTACCAATACCCCTGATTTTAAAAAGAATGTCAAACTGTTGTTCATCAGTTACGGAAGCCGCGAACTCGAAAAACCAAGAGGTGGCTTTGGTGGAGATCCAAAAGCGAATACTGAAGCCGTGAAAGCGGCAGGAATGAATACACATTTCTATGTATCACCGCAGACAGCGCACGAATGGCAAAGCTGGAGACGAAGCCTGAAAGAATTTGCACAACTTTTATTCAAAAACTAAAATCCTGATAATCATGAAACAGTATTCTATTGTCCTTGCATTGTTGCTCTTCCTATCCGGCACATGGTGTTTCGGACAGACTAACCAGCCCGTAATTGCTGATGATTTCAAACCTTCAACTCTGAATCAGCCGGGGAAAGAGTTTCCACAGGTTAATTCACAGGGTTATGTGCGTTTCCGCATTGAAGCTCCTCATGCACAAAGTGTTGTGGTGAGCCTGGGGTTGGGAGGCACCAAAGGCGGTACTCCACTTGCAAAAGCTGAGGATGGTTCCTGGAAGGGGATCACTTCCGGACCCATGGAAGAAGGCTTCCATTACTACCATCTTACAATTGACGGCGGAGTGTTTAATGATCCGGGAACCTTAAATTTTTATGGTTCAACCCGTTGGGAAAGTGGGATCGAAATTCCCGCTCATGATCAGGATTTCTATGCACTGAAAGACGTGCCCCATGGAAATGTGCAACAGATACTTTTCCCATCAAAGAGTACAAGCACTTCACGCAGGGCCTTTGTCTACACTCCGCCGACTTATGGCAAAGACAAAAAACAACGATATCCTGTTCTTTACCTGCAACATGGCTGGGGCGAAGATGAGACCGCCTGGTCAAATCAGGGTCATGCCAACCTGATCATGGATAACCTGATTGCCGAAGGAAAGATCAAACCATTTATTATTGTAATGACTTATGGAATGACCAACGAAATCAAATTCGGTGGACTTCGGAATTTCGACATCACCCCTTTTCAAACTGTACTAGTCGATGAGTTGATTCCTTATATTGATGCCAATTTTAGCACGATTGCCGACCAGAAACACCGCGCAATGGGAGGTCTCTCGATGGGCGGGATGGAAACCCATACAATCACCTTAAACAAACCTGAAGTATTTTCCTGGTATGCATTGCTTAGCGGTGGATTATACAAGCCCGAAGAAATCAAAGACAATTCGAAAGTAAAACTCATTTTTATAAGTTGCGGGAGCTTTGAAAATCCCGATGGTGTTAAGAATTCTGTCGTTGCGCTAAAAGCAGCCGGGTTCAATGCAGTTTCCTTTGTTTCTGAAAATACCCGTCACGAGTTTCAGACCTGGCGACGCAGTCTAAAGGAATTGGCACTGTTGCTTTTTAAAGAATAGTTTGATTGAAAATTTCCCGTAGGGAAAACATATGGGTAGAAAAGTTGATTAATAAAAATGGTCTTGTCCCGTACGGGACAAAAGTCAAGCTTTTTTGAATTTATTCTACCAATATTTTGTTCCTAAAGGAACGGGAAAACAAAAATCAAATAGGTATATCACTAAATTTTAAAAACTGGTATCCATGAAATTCAAAACTATAGCTGTCTTTTTTACTTCATTATTGGCTTGCTCTATTTCTATAGCACAGACAAACATGCCTTTGGAAGACTTTAAACCCTCATCAACCAATCAGTCTGGGAAGCAATTTCCGCAGGTCAATTCTGAGCGTTGTGTGCGTACCAGCATCTCTGCTCCCGAAGCCAAAAAAGTTCAACTCGATATTGGCGGTGTGAAATACGATCTTGTCAAAGACGATAAGGGCGTTTGGACCGGCGAGTCGGCTCCTCAGGACGAAGGTTTTCACTATTATCAATTAAATATTGATGGCGTTTCTGTTCCCGATCCCGGAACCAAATACTTTTATGGAGCAGGTCGATGGGGAAGCGGGATTGAAATTCCGGCATCGGATCAGGGATTTTATGCTTTAGAAAATGTTCCTCATGGCATGGTGAGTGAAAATATCTATTTCTCGAAGATCACCAACTCTTTCAGGCGCTGCTTTGTATATACCCCAGCCGGATATGAAAAAGAAACCAAAGCCCGATATCCGGTCCTTTATCTTCAGCATGGAAGTTTTGAGGATGAAACCGGATGGTCGGCTCAGGGAAAGGCAAACCTGATTCTTGATAACCTGATTGCTGCTAAAAAGGCAGTCCCGATGATGATCGTCATGGACAATGGTTATGCTTACAAACCACAAAGCGGAGAACCGGTTGCACGTCCGGCTTCTGTATTCGAGGAAGTGATGATCAATGAGATCATTCCAATGATTGATGCTAAATTTCGCACCATTGCAGACCGTGAGCACCGTGCCATTGCTGGTCTTTCAATGGGAGCCAACCAAACGATGCGCATCATCATGAACAACCTGGATAAATTTGCTTCCTATGGCGGATTTAGTGGCACTTCCAATTATCCAAGTTCCGATCCCATTGATCCTGCAACCTTTTTAGATGGTAAGTTTAATGATGGTGTGGCATTTAACAAACAGATCAAGGTTTTCTGGCTAGGATTGGGAACCAAAGAACCCAATCCTTTTCCCGGCTCGGTAGGGGCTTTTCGAAAAATGCTGGAAAAGCAGGGTATAAAATACGTTTTTTATGAATCACTAGGAACCGCCCACGAATGGCTGACATGGCGCAGGGATCTCAACGAGTTTGCACCACAATTATTTAAATAGTTAACAATGAGAAAGATAATATTTGTATTTACAGTGTTTGCCTGTTTTGTTGCCGGACAAGGTTTCGCTCAGCAACCCGCTCCTGTAAAAGTTCAGGAAGGAAGGATACAGGGAACCCTTGAAAATGGGTTAACGGTTTACAAAGGCATTCCTTTTGCTGCGCCTCCTGTTGGCATCTTTCGCTGGAAAGCTCCACAACCTGCAGCAAAATGGGAAGGTGTGAAACAAACAACCAAATTTGCACCTGCCGCTTTTCAGGGCGGGAATCCCCCCTCAGGAAAAAGTGAAGATTGCCTGTATCTGAACATTTGGACACCGGCAAAATCAGCAAATGAAAAAATCCCTGTGCTTGTATGGATTTATGGCGGTGGTTTTAGTTTCGGCTCTACCGCTGAACCTGGATACAACGGCGAAAAGCTGGCAAAAAAAGGGGTTGTTTTGGTTAGCATTGCTTATCGTGTCGGACAACTTGGATTTCTGGCACATCCTGAACTGAGTGCCGAAAACACGAATCATGTTTCAGGAAATTACGGAATTCTTGACCAGATTACTGGTCTCAAATGGATACAAAAAAACATTGCTGCCTTTGGTGGTGATCCCAAAAAAGTGACCATTTTCGGAGAATCGGCAGGTGGAATTTCGGTGAGCATGTTGTGCGCTTCCCCTTTGGCAAAAGGATTGTTTCAGGGCGCCATTTCTGAAAGTGGGGGTTCATTCGGGCCAACACGTACCAAAACCTATCCGGGAGAAAACATGAAAACCCTGAAACAGGCTGAAGCTGAAGGTATAGACTATGTACAAAAAGTTGGTGTTCCGTCGATTGCTGAATTGCGCAAAATAGAAGCCGACAAACTTCCAATGGGTATGGGAATGGGTGGCGGCTGGCCCATTACCGATGGAGTTGTGATTCCTGATGACCAGCACAAACTTTATGAAGCCGGAAAATACAATGATGTACCCGTTCTGATTGGATACAACTCCGACGAAGGTGCAAGCTTTTCAAGGGAAAAAACTCCGGAAGAATACTTTGCAGGAGTTAAAGCAAGATATGGAAAATTTGCTGATGACCTGATCAAAGCTTATCCTGCTGCGGAAAATTCAGTTCCGAAAACAGCCCGGGATCTGGCCCGGGATGCTGCTTTTGGCTGGCACACCTGGAGTTGGGCAAGGCTCCAGTCGCAAACCGGAAAATCGAAGGTATTCCTGTACTATTTCGATCAGCACCCTGATTATCCGAAAGATTCACCGCGTTATGGCTATGGTTCGCCACACGGACAGGAGGTTGGCTATGTTTTCATGAACCTCGATACTTCGAATCCACAAACGACAAAGTCTGATTTGGAAATCTCAGAAGCGATGGGTACTTATTGGACCAACTTTGCCAAATATGGTGATCCAAACGGACCAGGAGTTCCAGTCTGGCCAACTTTCAGCGACAAAACCCCTGATGTAATGTACCTTGGTCCAGCACCTCACATTGGTCGTGTACCAAGTGCTGAATCACTTAAAGTACTGGATGGTTATTTCAAATGGAGACGAACCCCGGAGGGTGAAGACTGGGCTAAATAATGATAAATAAGATCAATAACCATGGTTTTATGATAAATCAAAATGTTTATCCGCTAAGCGGAAAAATAGATTTTATTTCTGGCTATCTACAATACTTTATCCGCTACGCGGAAAATTCTCTGTACGAGATCCAGTATTGTAGAAGAATCGAGTTACAAGCGCCTTTTACCTCGTAGAGGTTATACTAAGTAAGCGTTTAAAGCAGATGAACAAATATTAACCGGTCAACGATGATAAACAAAAATGATGATGAAAATAAAATTGGTTATAATCCTCATAGTAGGATTACTTTTTTCGATTAGTAATGCGTTTTCGCAAGATCCCAATTTCCAAATTTATTTGTGTATAGGGCAGTCGAATATGGAAGGTGCTGCACGGGCAGAAGTACAGGATTCAACAGTGAATCCACGCTTTCAGGTGATGGAAGCTGTTAACTGCGACAACCTTGGTCGTAAAATGGGGAACTGGTATCCCGCTGTTCCACCCTTGTGCCGTTGCAAGACAAATCTGGGACCAACCGATTATTTCGGAAGAACAATGGTTGCCAATCTTCCTGATAAAGTAAAAGTTGGGGTGATCGTTGTGGCCATTGGGGGTTGCAAAATTGAGCTTTTCGACAAAGACAATTACCCTGCCTATGTTGAAACTGCTCCGGGCTGGATGAAAGGGATGATCAAGGAATACGACGGGAATCCTTACGGACGACTCGTAGAAATGGCCAAAAAGGCTCAAAAAGATGGCGTTATCAAAGGCATTCTGCTTCATCAGGGCGAATCGAATTCGAACGACACGCTTTGGACGAGAAAAGTAAAAGGCGTTTACGATAACCTGATGAAAGATCTGAACCTCGACCCCCAAAATGTACCTTTGCTTGCAGGTGAAACAGTGAATGCGGACCAGAACGGAATTTGTGCGGGCATGAACAAGATCATTGCCACTCTTCCAAAAACATTGCCAAATTCGTATGTCATTTCTTCTGCCGGTTGTGCCGATGGACCTGATAACCTGCATTTCAGCGCAGCCGGATACAGGGAATTGGGAAAGCGATATGCAGAAAAGATGCTTTCCATATTGGGGATTAAAACCACCAGACCATAATTGTCAATAGCCTATATCATAATTAGTTACAAATATAAAAGATAAAATGCAAAAATATTTTTACGCTGCCCTGGCATTGCTCAGTTTGATTGTTTTGAAACCGGATGTGCTTGAGGCTCAGGATCAAACCGATCCCTCTTTTTATCAGGAAGTTAAAACTTACACCAACCCGGTTTTGCCAGGCGATCATCCCGATCCGACATTGCTGAAAGTTGGCGATGATTTTTACCATTGCGGTTCAACTTTCCATTTTACGCCGTATATGCCTGTTTATCATTCAAAAGATCTGGTGCATTGGGAAGTAATCGGGCGCGTGTTGCCCCT
>CAIYPA010000517.1 GCA_903927965.1 uncultured Bacteroidia bacterium
TATTGGGAGAACTGCCTCTATCCGAGTCTTAATAATGTCATTAGTTTCCATTGTCGTTTTCGACAAAGATAACTAAATAAATTCAATTATTGAGCATGTTATATATTGACAATTCCTTAAAACTTATAATTGCATAAATAGGTTACGTACATTAACATAAATCTTTAAAAAGGATTTAGCTAAGTAATAAGTAGGATTAAATGTCATAGTTTGGTTGTTAATTTCCGCGAAAGAATATGGTATAAAACCTTCGTGTCACTATTTCTCTATCTATCCTGATATTGACCACTATTTTCACATGTTCAACTGAATAAGGTAAATAAGGTTGGTTTACCGCGCCGAAATCAAGCTATTAAGGTCAAAGAATAATGAAAAATAAGGTTTGATTTATCTAAATATCTTATTTCCAACATCTTAATTTTGAGGATAATAAACAAGTGGCGAAATGCAGGCAAACCTTATTTCAGATTGTTTCTCAACCTTAATAGTCATCGCATGAACCCCCAACAAGAACCTTATTTACCTTATTTCAGGAACCGGATCTGTCAATGCCTTTTGGGAAGGGTCAAAAACGGCGACCCCTACCTGTGAATCAGCACAACCATAATAAAGGAACCATTTGCTATGGAACCAGGCAAGACCCTCCATGAAAACTGTCCCATCCTTGTACTGACCGCTTTTCTCGTAAGCAACCATTGGCCTGAAAAATGGCAGATCGAGTCGCTCTATGGGTTGATAAGGATTGTTCAGGTCAAATAAGACCTGACCGCCGCAATACGCCCCGGCAGTAAACCGTTTGTCACGGTTTTCGTCTTTGCTGTTCTTCCCATTGTAAAACAGAAGAATTCCTTTGTCAGTTTTGATAGCAGGCGGGCCACATTCAGTTAGGGAGCTATCGAAAAAGCCGTTCCGTGGAAGGATCAGCATTTTCAATTCGTTTTTTTCGTCAATCACAGGTTGCCAATTGATCAGGTCATCGGAAAGTGCTGCGCAAACCCCATTCTCGCCCCAATACATAAAATAGCGCCCATTTATTTTGGTAATGACCTGCCTGTCGTTCTTCACTGTTGTAACAATGGATGCCGATTTGGTTGCCATATCCTTGAAACGTCCGTTATAGGCTTTGTAAAACGCCGGGCCGTGCTTGTCCCAATGAATCAGGTCTTTAGATGTTGCAATGGACAAACGTGGTACCTTCCGGTTCCATGCTGTATAAAACATCACGTAAAGTCCATCTTCAGTCATCGCCACACGCGGATCTTCACAACCTCCAGGCCACTCAAATTCTTTTGCTTTGTCAATGTCGGGGAAAAGTACAGGTGCCGGTAACCGTGTTAACTTCAATCCATCAACACCTGAGGCATAACCGATCCGGGAAGTCCTGGATCCGATCCCGGTTGCCGTATTGTCTTCCGCCCGATAAAGCACAACAATCTTCCCATCTTTAATTGTAGCTGCCGGATTGAACGTATCGCTCTCTTCCCATTTCGAAATTCCACCCTTCATCGGACAACTAAAAGTCGATGCCGGGTTTGGTGAAATGACCGGATTGACACCTTCGGGCCTCACGAAACCACCCAAGGCCCAGTCCGGTAGTTGATAACCCTTGTCCTGACCAAAGGTAAAGGTCAATAATCCGATATAGAAAAACAGGACTAACGAAGAGAAAAGATTGCGTTTCATAAGTGTGACTTGATTTACCACAAAGATAATTTATCTGATTGCTTAAATTCATTAATCGGAAAATAACAGAGGATTTTTAGTGATTTGATTGTACTCTGCATTAAAAAAGATCCACTTCCCTTTCGTTCAAAGGTATTGTGCTTGCTTAATAAAAGTTTTCAAGAATAACTTGACCAAATAGGCAAAGTAATAAAAAGAATAACATAATTTTGCCATTTGAAGGCACAATGAAATGATTCATTTAAAGGTTTGAAAAATCTCTTTTTATGCAGATTCGATCTATTATTCATGTTGCGAACACAGGATTCAAGTCAAATAGGATCTCCAAAGGACTGTTTTTGAGAATCATAACTATCCTTGTTGTTTTATTGTCACTCGCCTTTTCTGCCAGACAAGAAAATCCTGAATCCAAAAGAGTCGCAGGTGCCGTCCACCCGCTTGAAAAGGTTTACCTTCATCTTGATAAAACCATTTACAGGTCAGGCGAAGAACTCTGGTTCAAGGCTTATCTTGTGGATGCCAATACCCACAAGCCCGAAACTTTAAGCAAGATTGTTTATGTTGACCTTATCAACCCTGAAAATCAGATTATTGCCTCCAGGATCCTTCGAATGGGCGAAACAGGTGGTGAAGGGGAATTTAAGCTTTCGGACGATCTTCCAGGGGGTGAATATATAATCAGGGCATACACCAATCTGATGCGGAATTTTGACGGGAATTGGTTTTTCAGGAAAAAGATCCTTGTCAGGTCGATCATTTCAAACCAAATTGCAAACCGCGATACCTCACTGCAAAACCAAAATTACCAAAGGTCTGACACCGATCAAGTTGTCCCCAAACCAGATCTCCAATTCTTCCCTGATGGTGGTTTTTTGGTCGATAGCCTTGTAAATCAGGTAGGTATCAAAGCGGTGGGGCAAGACGGAAAGGGAATGGATATTTCGGGGACTGTGTTTGATCGTTCGGGAGTTAAGGTATTGGATTTTCAGACCGAGAAATTTGGCCTTGGCATGTTCAAGTTTGTCCCGAAAGCGGGTAACAGATATAGTGCAACTGTTGTCTTAAATGGTTCAACTTTTATGTATGACCTCCCTGAATCTTTGGCCAAAGGTGTTGTGATGCAGGTCATCGAACAAAAAGATGCGTTTGCTGTTGTTATCAATTCTTCGTTACCCAATGGCATCAAAGGATTTAAGCTGACCGGAAGGCAAAGGGACAACCTTGTCGGGAGTTCCGAAATTTTGGGCGATGTGAATGGGGCGAAAGTGATGATCCCGAAAAATATCCTGAAACAGGGAATTGTACAGTTCACACTGTATGACAACAATGACTCGCCCCTTTGCGAGCGGTTGGTTTTTGTGGAGACAAAAGAGTGTGACCCGATTGTGAAGATCGGAACAACAAAGAAAATCTATGAAAAAAAGGAGCTTGTGGAACTTGAAATTTCGTCTGATCTGACCCTACTACAAAACCAGAAAGAAAACCTGTCAATCTCTGTTGTTGGCTTATCCGATTCAATAACTGATCATTACGATTTGAATATCAAATCGTACCTCCTTTTAAATTCCGAATTGAGGGGCGAAATTGAGCACCCTGGCTATTACTTTGTTTCGGATGACCCACAAAGGAAAAAGGTATTGGATCTTTTGATGATGACGCAGGGGTGGAGGCAATTTATCATCGGGGATACATTGCAGCAGAATAACCGTTCAAAATTTTACATTGAGAATGGGTTAAGTTTCTCAGGAAATGTCAGAAGGTATAACAACCAGGAAAAACCTTCCAAAGCATTGGTCACAATGACTTATAGGAACAAGAAGGATTTGGTAAACAGTGAAATGGAAACAGACGATAATGGGCATTTTGTTTTTGATAATGTTGATTTAATGGATAGTACGACTGTTTATTTCCAGGCCAAGACTTTAAAAGAGCGGAAGAGTAGAAATGAAGACCTTTTGACGCCAAACAGGAATCTTTTTATTGTAATGGACACCTTGGTGCCTCCCGAAGAACCCTACAAAAAAACATTTGAATATTCAAGTACCAACAGACAACTTCAAGGTATCCCAATCCAAACAGAAAAAGAGCCAGTTTTTCAGGTTCAAAAAGGAGATATATTGATCGGAGATGTTTTGGTTTCTGCCAGAAAAATTGATAAGGATGCTGCAAAGCGGTCGATGTATTTTGAACCTTCAAACCACCTTGACTTTAAAGAGCTTCGGAATATCGGTGCCCGTAACATACTGGAGGCAATGGATGGAAGGCTACCAGGAGTCAGTATCGATGGGGAAAACGTTGTAATCAGAGGAATACGCTCGGTGAGTGGCGGATCCGAACCTTTGTTCCTATTGGACGGAATGCCTGTCAGCATGAGCACCATTCTGAGTTTCCCGGTTGACAATATTGATTACATTGACATATTAAAAGGATCAAAGACAATCATATACGGATCAAGTGGAGCCAAAGGGGTGATTGCGGTTTATTCTTTAAACGCAGCCGATCTACTTAAGAATACGAATGAAATTAAGCCGAGGGGTATATTGAGCATTAAATACTCGGGCTATAGCAAATCCATAAAATTCTATAATCCGGTTTATAAATCGGAAGAATCTGCCAAAGAAGCATTTGAGGTTGGATCGACTCTCTATTGGAACCCAACTTTGAAATTTGGGGAAGCTGACACACTGAAAATATCCTTTTCTACGGCAGATTTGCCGGCAGTTTATAAAGTCAATCTGGAAGGGATCACTTCAGATGGGATTCCGCTTCATGCGGAGATAACTGTTGAAGTGAAATAGTCCAACCTAATTCAATTGCTTCCTGAACTTTCAATAATGTCCGTATTTATCGATCAATTGCGAAAGCATCAACAAACGCTCTTTCGTCACCATGGGGGCAATAGAACAAGCCGTGCTGAGAATGAAACCTTTGCCTTGATTTTTGCCTGTTTCGATGATTTTTATTACATCGGCTTCGGCCTTTTCATCATTGGCATAGAGGAGCGAATTGACAGAATCGATGTTCCCCTTGATAAACAGATCGTTACCAATCCGTTCAAAAGCATCTTCCAGATCGACATTGCCGACAGGAAACGGATCGAGACACTCCAATCCTGAAGTGTGGCTTTCGCGCATCAACTCCAACCGGTCGGTAATCGAACCGCAGGTATGGATATAGACATGCACCCCCTTTGCACGAATGGCAGAAATGATCTTTTGCTCATAAGGCAGCACAAATTCAACGTACTGTTCCGAAGAGATAAAA
>CAIYPA010000518.1 GCA_903927965.1 uncultured Bacteroidia bacterium
AAAGTCAGTCGTCAAGGCTTCCATCAATTCATTGCAGGTAATGTCCTTATCTTCAAATACATGTTTGCGAATAGCCGTAAGCGAATCGGTCATGGTCCCCATTCCTACACCCTGGATATAATTTGTATTGTAACGCGCCCCACCATTGATGTAATCGGTACCTTGTGCGACACAATCATCGATGAGCAACGATAGGAAAGGTGTTGGGATATGGTGGATAAAAATGTTCTCAATGGCATTGCTCCCCTTGATCTTGATTTCAACAAAATGGTTGACCTGTTTCCTGAAAGCATCCAAAAATTCAGGGTAATTTTCAAATTCTGAAAACGCCCCTGTATTCAAACCGATCTGTTTCCCTGTGCGTGGATCAAACCCATTGTGCAGTGTAACTTCCAGTATCTTAGGGAGATTAAAATATCCGGTCAGGATGTAACTTTCGGTACCGAAGGCCCCACTTTCGACACATCCGCTGGCACCACCGTTCCGGGCATCTTCGAGGCTCTTCCCCTGCCCTACCAACTCCTGGATAATGGCATCGGTGTTGAAAATCGAGGGTTGACCGAAACCAGTCTTTGTGATTTTCACAGCCCGGTTGATAAAGCTTTCGGGGTTTTTCTTGCTGAGCTGGACCATCGAACTGGGTTGCAGGATGCGCATCTCCTCAATCACGTCGAGGATCACAAACGACAATTCATTCACGGCGTCGGTACCATCGGGTTTTAATCCACCCAAATTGATCAACGAGAAATCGGTATATGTATTGCTCTCAAGTGCCGTTATCCCAACTTTTGGCGGTGCCGGATGGTTGTTGAATTTGACCCAGAAGGATTCCAACAGTTCAGTGGCCGATTCGATGGTCAATGTTCCTGCGGCGATCTCCTTCTGGAAAAACAGGTACAAATGCTGGTCTAACCTTCCCGGATTGAACGAATCCCACGGATTGAGTTCGGTGACGACACCCAAATGGACAAACCAGTAATGCTGGAGCACTTCATGAAAAGTTTCGGGAGCATGGGCAGGAACCTTTTTGCAGATCCGGGCCATTTCAACGAGTTCACCCTTGCGGCTAAGGTCAGTTTCCTGATTGGCCAATTGCTCCAATTTGTAGGCGTGACGGTTGGCAAAAAGGACCAGTGCTTCTGCGGTGATCTTCATCCCTTTTAACTCCTCCGATCGGTCAAATGCTTTGGGATCGTTCAACCAATCGATTGTTGAAATTGCCTGTTCAATATCGACGATGATGTCGAGCATCCCTTTCCTGAAAACTTTGTTTCCGGCAACAGTATGACCAGGAGCACGTTGCTCCATAAACTCGGTAAATATCCCAGCCTTATAAGCATCGTGCCATTCGGACGACATTTGCTCCATGATCCGGTCACGGTTTGAATGTCCTTTCCAAAATGGGATAATCTCATCCTTAAAGGCATTTCGTGTTTCGTCATCAACCCTGAACCAGACTTTTGAGCGCGTGTTCAGAATATCAAGGTCCTGCAATGAGTGGACCGTAATTTCGGGATAGGTAGGCGTTTCCTTTGGGGCAGGTCCCCTCTCACCAACGATAAGCTCTTCATTATTAATACATATGTGCTTATTTTCAAGTATATACTTGAATGACTTGGCCCGTTGCACGGGAATCGACTCACCAAATGCCAGGTGATTCTTGTAAAATTCGGTGATCAGCAACCCGCGTTCAGCAGATATCTTGTAAACTGCATTCAAACTTTGCTCCCTAAGCCTTTTAATCCGTGGTGTCATTTTTTTATCCTCCTATTTTTACTTGAAAACCGGCATCCTCAAACTGTTCCTTGAGTTTATTCATAACCGAATTGTCCGGCTTCTTGTTTTCGTTCATTGTATAATTTATTTCAAACCGCTTGTATTTGCCATTTGCCGTATTGTGGAATGGCAACAAATCAATCCCATCAACGGGATTTGCAAGATTTCTGAGAAATTCGATCGTCTCATTTGTATTCTCCTGATTGTCATTGATTTCGTGAATAACCGGAATCCGGATCCTAATCTTACAATTCTGTGAAGACAATTCCTTCAAGTTTTCAAGAATGACATCATTTGGTGCACATGTATAAATACGGTGCTTTTGACTGTCAATCATTTTCAGGTCATACAGAAAAAGATCAGTAAAAGGAATTATTTTCCTCAAAACCGGGGGTGATGCGAAACCACAGGTATCAACTGCAGTATGCATTCCCGCAGTTTTACAGGCTATTAAAAGTTCCAAAAGAAATTCGTGCTGTGACAAAGGTTCACCGCCTGAAAAGGTTACCCCTCCACCCGATTCGTCCATAAA
>CAIYPA010000519.1 GCA_903927965.1 uncultured Bacteroidia bacterium
GGGCAACAGGATCAAGGCACTTAACGAATAAATTAAGATTTCGGATTTTTGATTTCGGATTTTGATTATCTGCATAATTCTATAAATCAAATAGATAAGAATTGGTGTCATGATAAGGGAAGATAACCAGATATAGTCAACGGATATTTTAACCAAATCCCGCTTCCCTACAACAAACAATCCGATGCATAAAGAAAATATCAGGCCGGTACGGACAGGGTTATAAAGTTTGCAGATTTCCTTGCTCCCGGTGATGATCTTTGCTTCATTCAAATAGCTCCAGATTAATAATATGGCAATTGCTGAATTGTACAGATGGATAAGATCGTAATATTTATTTGAAATGATCAATGATATAAAACTTCCACTTACAATGATCACCGAGATAAAAGACAATATAAAACCCTGTGTAATAAAAAGGGTTGCGGTTGAAATGATAATAAACGTGATGCAAACAATATTCCAATCAAGCTTAAACTGGCTCATTCCAAAGCCCAGTAAAATGAATCCCATCACGTAGGCTGAAATGGCGGATGTGTCTAAAATTAATTTGTCAAATTCTTTGTTCACATAGATTGCCGCACCAATAAAAATCAAGCCGGTAAATAAAAGCATGACTTCCGAATTCTCCAGTCCTGCAGCAAAAATAAAACCCATGAATGATAAAGTAGCTATAAAACCACCGGCAATTGAAAGGATCCTGGTTGTAAGACTTGCTTTTTCGGACTCGTTTTTCCTGACCTCCCAGAATATTCCCGCCTCATCAAATTTAAAATTGTCACCCTCGGTTTGCTGAAGATGTTCAATTAATTCTTTAATTTCCTGCTCTTGTTTCATGATCCCATTTTTTTTGAATTGCAATCAACTGATAAATGACCAGGGTAACACTCACAATATTAAAAAGTGTGACAAACAGCATCATACCTTCTTTTGAAGAAGATTTAATCAGCACACCGTTTATAATAACGATCACACTAAAAGCAACGATCGAGAGATAAAACCTGCTTTTCGTTTTCAATCCATAGATGACTTCTGCAATATAACAAATTGTGGCAACTAAGATTAATAGCCATAGAAAATCCTGATGTTTCTCAAAAATGCCAACGATGACCCCTATTGTTGAAAAACAAATGGCTGCCAATGCAATCAGGTTTGTAAACCAGGTCGGAACTACAATCAAAACCTTATATTTTGACAGCCAGATAAATGCGAATAGAACAATCGCATTAAAACTAAAGAGCAAAGTGCAAACAAAAACCATCGACCAATCGTGGGCTACCTGCTGAGAATACAAGATTAAAGTTGTGTTGATCAATGTCAGGTAAGTTAGCCATAGCGGCGCAAAGCCGGTAATGATCACCCAAAGTGTAACGAACATTGTCCATCCAAGAAAAAAATCGTAAGCATTTGCCCCGGTCTGATAGATTTGCCCAAAAACTGCAATCATGCCACCTACAAGAAATGTTGTCCCTGTCAGGATAATGTTCTTAACCATCTGTTTCCAGCTTGTGAGAACGACGATAAGTGTTGTAATGACGACGAGGCCTTCCATGATCCCGATTTTCACGAATTTGTGCAGGTCGGCCCAGTTATAGGCAAAAAAGAAAATGATTCCGGCAGTTGAAAAACCAATCCCAAGCGCAACAAACAGAATTCTTAGAAAATCCTTCCAGGAAGAAATGTCGTTATAGACATGATCTTTGAGGGCCCTTGCAACACCCTGTTCTGACCAGTTACTATAACTGGAAATCAGATGAATAGAAGTTCGGTCGAAATTTACCATTTGATTTTCGCTTAAAGTGTTTAACAGATCGTCAGAAAGTTTCTTTATCCCGAACAACCTTTTCCCTCGCTTCTTGTGTTGATAATTCGTGACAAACAAAACAAAACCAAATATAAGCACAAAATTGAATTTTCAAATACCATTTAAAGTTGGTTGTATTTGGTAAATAAATGCTTTATTTTTATCCGTCGAAACCCCAAAATTAATTTAATGATCAGCACCTATGGAAAATGAATTGGAAGGGAAAATAGCTAAATCTGAAAAGATTGGTTTAAAACCAAAAAAGGACATTTGGGAAATCATACAGGCATTGACCCCACTTTTAATACCACTCTCAATTGCTGTTATCGGTTGGTATTTTACAAACCAGCACAACCAGAACCAGATTGAAATACAGCGTATTAACAACGAAAACCAGTTGCAGGTTGCGTTGATCAATTCGAATGTGGGACAGTCGGGATTGATCAAGGATTTTATGCAGGACCTTACCAGCAAAGATACTTTTATCAGGAACATTGCCATTGAAGCCATATTGTATGCTGCCCCCACGCCAGGGAAAAGGATCGTGGACATCATTGCAAAATCGAACAACAATTCCATCAAACTGATTGCCAATGATGCCCTTGAAGGGAAGAGATCGGATTTGGTCGAAAATTTGTACTCGGTGCAAAAAACAAACCGGATTACTGCTGCCAACGAAATCCAGTTGAACTGGCAGCGTGACAACTCTTTGGTTGAGAAATTGATCCGAAGGGCTGAAAATGGCTTGGCAAACCCAAATGCCGATGCCGACAGTGAAAATGGCATTTACAATACGATTATTGTAATGTCCAGCTTCCCAAAATTCAGGTTAATGCCCTATAAAACTCAATTAAAATCGCTGCTTCAGAAAATTCCAGTGGATTATAAGCTTACACAGGAAAAAGCGCAGGAGCTATTGAAAAAACTCGACTAATTACATCATTTAATTATACCTTTCTTTTTATGGAAACAAAATCAGGTTCAAATCAGGTGCAAGGTTATTTGCTTGCAATCGTGCGGATTGCGATTGGCTGGCATTTTTTGTATGAAGGAGTTGCTAAACTTATTGCCGGGAAATGGAGTTCTGCAGCTTATTTAGCTGGATCAAAATGGGTTTTCGCACCCGTTTTTCATTGGATGGCGGGGAATACAGCAGTTATTTCGATTGTCGATTTTATGAATATCTGGGGTTTGATCTTTGTCGGTCTCGGACTAATGGCAGGTTTGCTTACGCGATGGGCAAGTTTGGGCGGTGCTATGATGCTCTTTTTCTATTTTGTTGCCTATCCTCCAATTCCCGGATATATGGTAGGCGTTCCTGTCGAAGGTAGCTACCTGTGGGTAAACAAGACCCTCATCGAGTTCTTTGTCCTCATCGCCTTTATCTTTATCTCAACAGATAATATCCCAGGTTTCAATCGTCTTTATGTTCGATGGAAAAGTGAAAAGGCGCGCCAACCAGTGCCGGATGCACCAACGATTGACAACAAGAAAAATCAAAGGCGCGAAGCCATTAAGGACCTGATTTCTGTTCCTGCAGTAGGTGCTTTTGCATATGCCCTTTACAAGAAAAAGAGTTGGAACAGTTTTGAGGAAAAATTGCTAAAAGTGGAAGGGATCGATGCCAACACAAGCGCAACTTTGCTCAGTTTCAACTATTCGACATTGGGCGACCTTAAAGGACAAATGTCCAAAGGGTACATCAACTATACCGGTACAGATGGGAAACCTGCAAAATTTGAATTGAGCCGTTTGGTAATGGGTGGCAATTTAATTGGTGGTTGGGCCCATGCACGCGACCTGATCTATGTTTCCAAATTGGTAAAGACCTACCATACCGATGAAAAGGTGATGCAGACCCTCGCTTTGGGCGAAAAATGCGGTTTAAACGCGATCATCTCCAATCCCCAGATGGGAAGGATTTTCACAAAATACAAACATGAATTCCGCAGCAAATTAAAGTTTATCTCCGACTGTGGCACCAATCTCGATTTTCAGAAAGGGATCGCCTTATCGCTCCAATCGGAATGTGACGCCCTTTATTGTCAGGGGGAGATTACCGACAGGTGGGCAAACCCCGAATGGAACGACCCATTGAAAAGAACCGTGACGGAAAGGATGGAATTGATCCGGAAAGGTTTGGAAGAGATCCGCAAGAACGGGAAACCGGCGGGGATCGGGGCGCACCGCATCGAAGCGATCAAAACTTGTGTGGAACATAGATTGAAACCCGATTTCTGGGTAAAGACCTGTCACAATTACAATTACTGGTCGGCCAAATCGGGTGCCGAATGGAAAGACAATATTTTTGATTTCGATCCCGAAGAGACCATCCGGTTTATGGGAACGCTTCCACAACCCTGGATTGCATTTAAAGTCCTTGCCGCCGGTGCCATCAAACCCGAAGATGGCTTGAAATATGCCTTTAACAACGGGGCCGATTTTGTTTGCATGGGAATGTACGACTTTCAGATTGTTGAGGATGTGAACATTGCCCTAACTGCCCTCGACTCGGCAAAAGTAAGGACGAGACCCTGGATGGGGTAATAAACCAAGTTTCAATAATGAAGGCTTGACTGGGAGCATGTGATCAAAATTGAAAGAGTAGCTCAAAGTCAAGCCTTCACTTTATATCCAAAGTATTCGGATAAATGAAATATATTTCGCTCAAATTATTTCCTTAATTTTGGAATCAATTAGGAATATTTTAAATAAAAGTACGACCGTAGATTTCTGGGAAACACTTTCAAAAGAACAGAAAGAGGATATCCTTCAAGGAATTAAAGAAATAGAAAATGGGGAAGTTGTGGATTACGAAGAATTCATGAGTAAACACAGATAATGATTTTATCAAAAAACTCGACAAGTCCTAACCCAAATTCAAAAATTTCCTGAGTCCATACGGATTGAAAACAGAGTTGATAAAATAGCATAGCAATTGAGTAGGATGGTGAAAAGAAAGGAGTTTGAAAAATTGTTTTTGCCTTTTAACGAAAGTGGAAAGCAAATTTGGGTAATAGGCAGGGTAAAGGAATTATCATTGCCAATAGTTAAAATGGCCTTAAACCTTGTTGCTTTAGACTTTATCAAATTTATTAATATCAGCAACGAAGCATTGGCAGCTTCGAGCGAGAACTATTTAAATCGCCCCAATGTACCAATAACTCGCGTGGATCATGAAACTGCTATTGGAGTTCAAATACTTTACAGCTTATCGTACAAATACATTAACTTTTTTGACATAAACTCGCCAATAAAAGGGAATGGCAGTAAAATGGTGGACGCAATTTTTAAAGATTTCCCAAATGATTGGCATGCAACAGTTCTTATGGATTGGAGCAACGGATTTTGGGATAAAATGATCGAAAAACACAATACGATTGATTGGAGGATGTAGAAATTCCAGACAACCAGACAATGCGAACGTTAAAAGCGTCATTTGTGAAAGTTTAGGTTTTACCGGAATGGAAACAAACATCATCTTTGCCGTTACAAACATCATCGGAAGACTTACAAACATCATCGGAGGGCTTACAAAGATCATCGTAATGGTTACAAAGATCATCGGAGGACTAACAAAGATCATCGTAATGGTTACAAAGATCATCGGAGGGCTTACAAACATCATCGTAATGGTTTCAAAGATCATCGGAGGGCTTGCAAACATCATCTATGTGGTTTCAAAGACGATCGAGATCGTTTTGTGGATGCTTGGCTGGGAGCAATTGATCAAAGTAGGAAGTAGTAGCTCAACGTCAAATCCTCACTTATTATTTGCTGAATCTTACCATTTCCCTATCTCGTCAAAGCCCTAAAATCCTTTAGTTCTGAAACTTTGTATTGGGTTTTGTCCTTTTCCAAAATGGCATTGATTAAAACAGTTCGATTGTTCTTGAAAGCTTCGGCAGCCCATTTTATTTGGTCGGAATTTAATTTTACTGCAATCTTTGATTTTACTTTTTTGATTTCCCCTTCAATGATGATCATATTTTGGTCGCTATCAACATCTTTTGATTTCAATTGAATAATTTTCCCATAAACATCGTTTTCGGATATTTCCTTCATCTTTTCGCGGATTGTTTTTGAAAACGTGCTCAAATTATTCACCTTTTCCCTGTTCAGTTCTTTGGCAACGGTTATTTGGTTTATTTGTGTCCCTTTCAGTGAAATTTCTATATCGGCATATTCAATACCTGTGTATAAGTCTTTTAGCTTATTTGATACATTTACACTGACCAAATCCCTGTTTTGAAGTAAGAAATCATCGGTTGGCTCAAAATTGTCAAAACCAATTATTTCAGTATTGATAAAATCGGCTATGTTGATCAGGTTTTGATTTATTTCACTTCCTATGATGGAATCCTCAAAGAGAGTTTTTTCCTTTATTTCCTCATTATTGGGTAGTTGTATCTTTGTAATTAAACTGCCCACATCATTTTTGAAAAAATTGCAATAGTTCAGGTATCTTTCCGCCTCGTCAATGTTGTCAAAAAAATGGGGTTTTTTAATAACCGAAAAATTCGCTACCTCTTGCAATAATTCTTTTGATTTGGAAATCAACGTATTAAAAAATGGAATACTTGGATGGCCATTTTTTATATTTTCGTTTTCGATATGAAGCGACAATATTTGTCTGTCTTCGATAATAATTGAAGCCAGTTCATCCAAATCTTCATTGTAAATTTGAGAAACAATAATTAAGTCTTTTAAGATTTCTTTTTCGTAATCCGAATTTGAGAATTTATTGTAAACATATAATTTATACGTTTCTGAAAAACCCAATATGGAAGGTGGGACAAATAAATCATATTTTGTCCTAACCTCCTGTTTTTTCCATTCCCTGCTAATTAAAAGGTCTGTAATATTTTTATATATTGATTGGGAATTCATTACGAAAAATTATCAAATAATTGATTCAGAGTATCATTACAAATAAAGTTCTTTTTACTGATTGAAACTCTTTTTGTTGCAGAATTGGCAGTCAAAAATTCCGATTGATCAGGGAAATACCAGTATGCACATTTCCTAGTGATCAATTCGTTGTCGGAAATAGCCAGCCAGTTTGTCTTTTCTGCCGGAAGAACAAACAAAATTAAGATCAACGGACATTTTGAATTTTTCCTCGAAAGCAAGTCATTGTAGGTGGTAGCGTTTAAATCGAATTTAATCGTTTCATCTTCAATTACAATCGAATTTTCTGTCGTTGCTTTTAATTGAAGTTTTAACTCCCTTCCTGTTTCCAAATACCTTTTATGTTGGTTTTCAATCCAAAATCAATTTCTTTAATCTCCAAATCAGTTCCATAATCAGGATATGAAGAACCCGTTTTGTAACCGTTAAAAGCGGCAATCAATTCGATGTATCTTAATGATATAGCCTCCTTTATGTGTTCTTCTGTCATCATAACGATTAACTAATTGTACAAATTTACTATAAAATTTTGAAAAAGGTGAATTTACTGTTGTTTAAACAATCACCAATGGTGCCAAAACGATCAAAAACTTTGGTTTAAACAAATATACGATTTTTCCGGTAATTAGGCAGTGCGATTACCAATTTTCCGTCATCTCTCTGTTAATTAATCTATTTGCACAGCTCTTCAATTTGAAGGTCGGTCAATTACGCTATTTAGAGGAATTTTTCATCCATGAATCTTAATAAATGGTCAAAATAATCAAATTTTCAATCCTTAATATAGCGAACACTGACACCGTTTTCACTGCCAATTCGGTTATTACACACATAGTCGAGATTATGGTTTAGTTCAATTTGCTTAGTGCTTGCCCAAAAAAGAGCGATATTGCCAAAACCCATATAAGGATTCGGCAGGTTACTTAAACAGAAGCCCGCAGGCAAAGCGTTAAAACCACTATCTTTTGTTGTTCCACTATATACCCTATAATGTAGCCAATCGATAGTTTTGGATTTCATTTTTTGGCCAGCATCCTCCCCTAAACACCGACATAAAGTACTCCATTCTTCATCGCTTGGCAAATGCCAACCTTTTGGTGTAAGATTTTTTGCAGTTTCCAAATCATATAAATAACCATATTTTTCAACCTCGCCATAACTCCAACAACCGGTATTTGCTTTATATCGAAGGTTTTCAGCAAACCAAGTCTGATTGCCAATTTTAATTACTTTATATTTATTTTTGTCGCGGATGTCAATAAAATAACCTGTTTTAATACATTTTGAACAATTATCACTATCAATCGACCAGTCGTGTTGGTTATCCTTGGTTTTACCACATTTGGAGCATTTCTCACAATCATTTGTCCAATCATGATGTTCTTCAATCTTCCCGCATTTAGAACATTTTTCACAATCTTTTGACCAATCATGGTGTACTTCTACCTTGCCACATTTAGAACATTTTTCGCAATTGTCTATCCAAACGTGTTGGTTATCAATAGTTTTACCACAAATAGAACATTTTTCACAATCCTGTGACCAATCGTGTTGGTTGACCCTTCTTTTACGACATTTGGAACATTTCTCACAATCCTGTGACCAGTCATGTTTGTTTTCCCTGGCTCTACCACATTTGGAACATTTATCACAATCCTTTGACCAGTCATGTTTGTTTTCCCTGGTTTTACCACATTTGGAACATTTATCACAATCTGATGAATAGTCATGTGTTGAATAGTCGTGAGAATAGTTCTCCCACGGCCTCCATGTTTTGCCA
>CAIYPA010000520.1 GCA_903927965.1 uncultured Bacteroidia bacterium
CGGGTCAAGCCATTGGTGGATGAAGGACATGCCGATGAAGGACTGGCTGAACGGATATCCAGATTTTAAGATCACAAACCACAAGAAAACAGTCGTACAGGATCCCTATGTTTCGGAGTCGGACGCAAAAGAACTGACCGATGGATGGTTTGTCCCCACAATGCCCGACCTGAACCAGCGTAACCCTTTTGTAGCCAATTACCTGATTCAGAACTCGATCTGGTGGATCGAATATGTAGGGCTCGATGGGATCAGGATGGATACCTATCCTTACCCCGACAAGCAGATGATGGCCGACTGGACTTTCAAAGTGATGAAGGAGTACCCGAATTTCAGCATTGTGGGTGAAGAATGGAATACAAACCCGGCTGCAGTTGCTTTCTGGCAAAGGGGGAAAATCAATTCGAACGGTTATGTTTCGGATATGAACAGCGTCATGGATTTCCCGGTCCAGAATGCCATTGTCAAATCGATGACCGACAGTTGGGGTTTCAACCATCTCTATGAAGCGCTTGCCCTCGATTATCTTTACCCAAAAGCCAACGATCTCGTCACCTTTGCCGATAACCATGATACTGAAAGGTTCTTCACTGCAATTGGTGAAGATGTACCCAAACTCAAAACCGCCATGACTTTCCTGATGACCACCCGTGGCATTCCACAGGTCTATTATGGCGGCGAGATATTGATGACCGGCTTTAAACGCGATGGGGATGGTTTTATCCGCAAGGATTTTCCAGGTGGATGGATGGGCGACCAGGTTGATGGCTTCAAAGGTATTGGCTTATCATCGGCCCAATTGGATGCTCAACAGTTTATGAAAAAACTGCTGAACTGGAGAAAAGGGAAAGATGTGGTCCACAATGGGAAACTAAAACATTATTATCCAACTGACAATTTCTATGTCTATTTCCGGACCAACGAAAAAGAGTCGGTTATGGTTGTCCTCAACCTCAACACAGAGAATATGAACTTAAATACCAAGCGGTTCTCCGAATCTTTAAAAGGCTTCTCTTCCGCAAAAGAGGTAATTACCGGCAAATCCATTGACGATTTGAGAAACATTTTCATACCAGCCAAAACATCGCTGATCATGGAATTGAAGTAAAAGATAAAATGAATCCCAAAGGCGAAAGGTGGGAGATTTCCGGAATTTAACCGGAAAATCTCCCACCTTCATTATTTATTCATTGACAGCAAATTAATATCTAAAAGGTGTTGATTGCAAATTTCTGATAATTGATGAATTGCCTCCAGCTTTAGTGGCTATTCATAAAAGCCAATACCGATTTGCAGATCACAAATTTCGATACCTAATAGTCACTAATCCGAAGTTCCCATCCTCGCGGTTTTCAATATTTGTTGCCATTTTTATCAACCGCTAAATTTTGTACTTTTACCCCAACTCCTATTTCAATCCTAAATGGAATTAGTTGCCTACTGTTTGGGTTGCCCATTAATATTGAAACATCAAAAAAAAAATTCTGGACTATTGGTATAAAATAAAAAAACTCTACGGATATGAAAAAAAACAGTGATTCAGGTGACTCTCTTCTCCGCCAAAAGGCGGAAAAGTTGCTAAAAACATCTGCTCCAAACCATAATCCAGGTAAAAGTCAGTCGGATAAGCCCGATACCGATCAACCCAATCATCATTCTGAATCAGAGGTATTAAAACTTATTCACGAATTGGAGGTACATCAGGTTGAACTTGAGCTTATGAATGAGGAACTTACAATTGCCAAAGGAAATGATGCAAAATTTGCTGCAGAAAAATATACCGAATTGTATGAATTTGCACCATCTGGGTTTTTTACACTTTCAGAAGATGGAACGATCATTGATCTGAACCTTACCGGTTCGCAAATGCTTGGAAAGGAAAGGAAATATTTAAAAGGTACCCGATTTGGTTTGTGTATAACAATCGACACCCAGAAAGTCTATACTGATTTTTTATATAAAATACTGAACAATAAGGCAAAAGCAACCTGTAATGTAACTTTGATTACAGAAGGATC
>CAIYPA010000521.1 GCA_903927965.1 uncultured Bacteroidia bacterium
CTCTTTTGTAAATTTCCAATCAAAAAGTTCAGAATAAAATTTTATATCCCGTTCCGGATCTGAGGACTGTATTTCGAAGAATCCTATTGTATTCATATTGTTGTTTTTACCCTAAAAGCTACCTAAAATATTAATTAATAGATGCTTATATAAAACAATAACTTAGATATCGATATTCGCATAGGTTGCATTGTCTTCGATAAACTTGCGTCGTGGCGGAACATCATCGCCCATCAGCATCGAAAATACATGGTCGGTCTCTGCTGCATTTTCGATGGTCACTTGGCGTAGAGTGCGGGTTTCAGGGTTCATGGTGGTATCCCACAACTGCTCGGCGTTCATTTCACCAAGACCTTTGTAACGTTGAACATGAAGCGCCTTTTCGTTGCCTCCTGCCCACTCTTCGATCAGCCTGACCCTCTGGGATTCGTTCCAGCAATATTGTTCCTGCTTGCCCTTCTTGACAAGGTAGAGCGGAGGTGTGGCGATATAAAGATACCCGTTGACAATCAGGTCGTACATGTACCTGAAAAAGAAGGTCATGATCAATGTGGCAATGTGTGATCCGTCAACGTCCGCATCGGTCATGATCACAATCTTGTGATAACGGAGTTTGGAAAAGTTCAACGCTTTCTGGTCGTCCTCAGTCCCTATGGTTACCCCAAGTGCGGTATAGATATTTCGGATTTCTTCGCTGTCGTAAACCTTGTGGGTCATTGCTTTTTCAACGTTCAGTATCTTTCCCCTTAACGGAAGGATGGCCTGAAATTTGCGGTCGCGACCTTGCTTGGCCGTGCCACCTGCAGAATCCCCCTCGACAAAGAAAACTTCGCACATGGCGGGATCTTTTTCGGAACAGTCGGCCAGTTTTCCCGGAAGGCCACCGCCCGTCAATACGCTCTTGCGTTGGACAAGCTCGCGAGCCTTGCGGGCAGCATGACGTGCCGTAGCAGCCAGAATGACCTTATTTACAATAATTTTCGCTTCACGCGGATGCTCTTCAAGGTAATTTGATAGCATTTCGCTGACAGCCTGATCGACAGATGAACTGATCTCGGAGTTGCCCAGCTTTGTCTTTGTCTGCCCTTCGAACTGTGGTTCCTGTACTTTTACCGAAAGGACAGCCGTTAAACCTTCACGGAAGTCGTCGCCACTAATCTCAAATTTTAGCTTGGATAACATCCCACTGGTTTCAGCATATGTTTTTAAGGTACGCGTTAAACCACGACGGAAACCTGTCATGTGGGTACCACCTTCTATCGTATTGATGTTGTTGACGTAGGAATGGATATTTTCGGTAAACGAGTCGTTGTAGCACATCGCGATTTCGACTGGGACATCGTTCTTTTCGGTCGAAATATGGATTGTCTCCTCGATCAGCCGTTCGCGCGTACCATCAAGATAATCAACGAATTCGGCCAATCCCTTTTCTGATAGGAACTCTTCATATTTAAAAGAACCATTGGACTCAATGACACGACGGTCACAAATTGTCAGCCTGATCCCACGGTTCAGGAAAGCCAGTTCACGCAAACGGGCAGAAAGGATATCATATTTGAATTCAACAGTCGTAAAAATTGTGCCGTCGGGAATAAAGGTAATGATTGTACCGGTTTTGTCAGATTCCCCGATGATTTTTACATCCCCTTGAGGGAATCCCCTTTCATATTCCTGTTCCCAGATTTTTCCATCGCGGTGGATTTCGGCACGTAAGTAGGACGAAAGCGCATTGACACACGAAACGCCGACCCCATGCAAACCTCCTGAAACCTTATAACTCTCTTTGTTGAATTTTCCCCCTGCGTGAAGGACCGTTAAAACAACCTCAAGTGCCGATTTATTTTCGCCAGTATGCAATTCAGTTGGGATACCGCGGCCATCATCAGCAGTTGTAACCGAACCATCTTCATTGATAATTACTTCAATATTTTTACAATGACCTGCCAGTGCCTCGTCAATCGAGTTGTCAATCACTTCATAGACCAGATGGTGCAATCCTTTGATGTTGATATCGCCAATGTACATCGCCGGACGTTTCCTTACGGCTTCAAGACCTTCGAGCACTTGAATACTATCGGCACCATAACTTGCGCTGCCATTTGAAGGTTTATTCTCTAAATCGCTCATTCTTACTTGAATTTATTTTAAAATCAAAAAACGGTCACGACTGGTTATTGCAGGAAAACATAGAATTATGTTTTGTGAATCATGGGATTAACCTTGAAAGTCACTAAACCAGTCCCCCCTTTTTAAAGGTTCGCAAATATAATAAAAAAGGGTGAATCGGAGGTACTATTTAATTTTGAATTGCACACAATATTGATGGATATTTATTGCAGGACCGACCAAACAACAAATTGCAGAAAGATTTCAATTCTGGCAAATAGGAGAGGAATGTGCATTTTGATCGTTAAAAAAATAAAAATTCAAAGGTGGTTGTAATACTTTATCCGGGAAATGGATTTCCATGGTAAAGCGAAGACCTGCCCCAATCATAAAATAGTACAAAATAAATGACAATTTAATCATACAGTCAAATGGTGATAGGTCATAATTAACAGACATTGCTACCTTTACATTTGAGTTTAATCAATAATGTCCGGGATGAAAAAAAATTGCAACGTATTCAAATTTAGGATTCTCACCTTTGGCTTCCTGTTAATGTCTGCTTTTCTGCATGTAGAGGCTGCCACTACAATCCAGAACCTCAAGGTGGAATATACGACCAATCCATTGGGTATCGATGTCAAAGCGCCACACTTTAGCTGGCAGATGGCCACTTCGCCTGGTGAAAGGGACGTAAACCAGACAGCTTACCAGGTTGTGGTCAAAGACCCATCCGGCAACATCGTTTGGGATACTAAAAAAGTATCCAACGACAAATCATTGGAGATCGAATACGCAGGAAGTGCTTTAAAAGCTGCCACCCGATATTCTTGGACTGTAACGGTTTGGGACCAAACTGGAAAAACTGCGACATCAACATCGTGGTTTGAAACTGGTCTGATGAATCCCGATCCCTCATTGTCGGCATGGGAAGGAGCCATGTGGATTGGTGGCGGAAACGACGACCTTGTTCTGTATTCGCATTACCTTGCAATTTTCAACCTGAAATATAAACTGGCAATTGCACCGGGAAGTACCCGTGCTAGCTTCGTTTATGGTGCCAACGACCCCCGGTTGATGGACAAATACAAAAATATCTACCAGTCAGAAAATAAGAAGAACGGGAGTTTTATAAAAGTCGAATTGGACATCTCAGCTGTTGACGGAACCGAAAACGGGAAAGCAAAACTGAATATCTATCGTGTTGGTTACAAGGATACCGATTCCCCAACAACGCCCCTTAAAATATTTGAGGTCCAAACAAAATTCATCGACAATTCCAATAAAAACAGCGAACATACCATCAGTTTCACGAGCAGGTTTGGGACAATTGCCCTTTCCCTCGACGGAACCCCCTCATTTATTGTCGTGCCAACCCCTACATCGGCTCCGAATGCCATTCCGGGAGTGCCACAGGAAGTCAGGGCGCGTGTGGGTGGCGGGGCTTCGGCAACAGTCAACCCTGCCGGGTCAGGTGGCGATGTCCTCCCTTTCGGGATGCTTTGTGATATCGGCTTTTCAACAGATCCGGGCCAGACAGCCACTTTCTCGAATTTGGTAGTTTACAACAACCGGTTTCCGAACAATACCCTTTTCAGTGAAAACCTGAACGGGACTTCCTTGATAAGCATATTTTCCGGGTTTGCTTCCGATCCCAACTCTGGTCTGACAATCAAGAATGGGAAATATTTGGTAAATGGGGGAAGCAAGGGAACCTTAATTACCGCCAATCCAAGCAGGAACTCTATGCCCATGTTGCGGACAACTTTTAAAGCAGGCGACAAAAAAATTGTGGGTGCCCGTCTTTATGTCACTTCCCGTGGGATCTATGAGGTTTACCTAAACGGCAAAAGGGTTGGTGAAGACCATTACAACCCGGGGCTTTCGCAATACAACATTACTCATTTTTATCAGACGTATGATGTGAGCGGGATGATCAACAAAGGTGAAAATGCAATTGGGGCTATGTTGGGCGAAGGTTGGTGGAGCGGCCTGCTGAGTTTCGGGAGCATCTGGAACCATTTTGGAGACCGGCAGTCGTTGCTGGCCAAACTTGTCATCACCTATGCCGACGGTTCTTCGAAAATAATAGCAACAAACAATAAGGATTGGAAATATTACAATGACGGTCCGATCATCTACAGTAGCCTCGATTATGGAGAGGCTTATGATGCAACCAAAGAGGCCGCCATTGAAGGGTGGACAACTGCCACCTACAATGACAGCAAGTGGAAAAAAGCAACTGCCATCGACCTGAAGGGAACTGCTTATATGGGTGGTGAACCTGATTTCAGGGGAAACAAGGATGAATTTGGGTGGGACAAATTAGCCATTACCGGACAAATCGGAAATAATGCCAGTATTTACAAAATACTTGTGGCACAAAGTGTTAACGAAGTCAGGCCAAAAGTATTTGTTTACAACATGGGACAAAACTTTGTTGGTGTTCCAAAAATCACGATAAAAAATGGCAGGGCCGGTTCTAAAATCACAGTCAGGGTATCGGAAATGCTTTATCCAGAC
Organism: uncultured Bacteroidia bacterium; assembly: GCA_903927965.1. GTDB lineage: Bacteria > Bacteroidota > Bacteroidia > Bacteroidales > Prolixibacteraceae > JAAFHB01. The sequence continues at coordinate 4,630 of CAIYPA010000521.1, forward strand.
CTGAAAGAATCGGGCAAGAATGTCGGGACCCTGATGACCGAGAACTACCGTGCCGCCCTGAGTCAGGACACCTACATTATGAAGAATGGAATCCAGACCTTCCAGCCACGTTTTACTTCACATGGTTATCAATACATCGAAATCACAGGGATAGATTCCCCACTTCCTTTGGTGGATGTGCAGGGGGTCGCCATCAGTTCGGTCAGGTCGTTGACCGCAGGTTATGAAACATCCAACCCAAAGGTCAATCAGCTATGGTCGAACCTGGTCTGGTCGAACGTTGACAATTTCCTGACCATCCCGACAGATTGCCCGCAGCGCAACGAGCGGATGGGATGGTCGGGCGACATCAGTGTCTTTTCAAGGACCGCCACCTATGTTTCAAATGCCGACCAGTTCCTCACGCGCCATATGGTTGCCATGCGCGATGTCCAGTCCCCGAAAGGGAAATTTGCCGATGTTTCGCCAATTGGTGGCGGCTTTGGCGGTGTACTTTGGGGAAGTGCGGGAATTGTCGTCCCATGGGAAACCTACCAGCAATACAGCGATGTTGCACTTTTGGTCCAACATTATCCTGCCATGGTCAAATATATGGACTATCTTGAAACCACGATCGATCCCAAAACCGGTTTAAGTTCGGACGGCCAGCTTGGTGATTGGCTGGGACCGCAGAACAACCAGCTTGGGACGGCTTTCCTTGTAACGGCCTATCATGCTTATGATTTGGGGATAATGGCCAAAGTTGCCAAAATTCTGGGAAAGGCTTCAGAAGCAGAAAAGTACCAGGCGATGTACGAAAAGAGGAAGGAATTTTTCAACACGACATTTGTAAACGGCGACAAAAAGACCCTTGGTTTGATCAGTGGTCCCCGTATGGGACCAGGCCAACCAACTGCCCCAGCTGAATTTAAAGTTGCCGATGTTCAAACCGCTTATGCAGTAGGATTGGGAATGGGCCTTTTCAACTCCGAAAATAAGCCTTTCATGGTCAAGAACCTTGCGGAGGCTGTCAAACGACAAAACAAGGACGATGGAGGGGTTTTGCGCCCAACCTATTCCTTGATGACTGGTTTCATAGGCACATCATGGATTAGCAAGGCATTGTCAGACAATGGGTTAAGTGAACTGGCCTACAAGGTATTGCAGGGCAACCAATACCCATCGTGGCTATATTCGATAGAACAAGGGGCGACTTCCATCTGGGAACGCCTGAACGGTTATACAGTGGAAGAAGGTTTTGGCGGGAACAATGGCATGAACTCTTTTAACCATTACTCGTTTGGAGCAGTTGGACAATGGATGATGGCCTATTCGATAGGGATACAACGCGATGAGGCAGGGTTCAAGAAATTTGTTTTGCAACCGGAGCCTGATCCGACAGGGCAGATGACATCCGCCAAAGGTTATTTCGACTCGCCTTATGGACGGATCAACAGCAACTGGAAGGTCGCAAACAAGGTCCTAACATACTCGGCGACCGTTCCGGCAAACACAACGGCAACTCTTTATCTGCCAGCCAGTTCTGAAAAAGCCGTAAAGGAAAGCGGGAAACCTGCTGGTCAGACAAAAGGTGTCACTTTCATCAGGTACGAAAATGGGAAAGCGGTTTACGAACTGAAATCAGGAGAATACCAATTTACTGTTCCGCAGTAAACAATCATCTTATTGATGTGTGTCTTGAAGGGTAGTTGATTAGGGATGAAGGTGGCAATTGTCGCCATCCCTCTGACCTGACCATGGATTTTTGTTATCTGTTCGATAATTCATATTTTGGGGGTAGGACGGAAAAACCATTGGCCTGTTGAAATCAGAGAGTACAAGTAAAAATAAGTAATCAAAACAAGAATGAAACAAAAATTGAAATTTTCTGCAGCAATAATCATTGCATTGTTCACATTATCAAATTGTTCATTTCCAGGGAAAAATTCCGGCTGGTCGCAGTTCCGTGGACCGCTAAACGACATGACTGCAACCGGAACAAACTTGCCGACTGAGTGGAATGACAGTCTTAATGTTAAATGGACGCACGAACTGACCGGGGCAGGTTGGTCTTAACCAATCGTTGTGGACGATAAAATCTTTGTGACCTCGGCATTTCTTGAAAAAGCTGCCCCTCGTGCAAAACCGCAAGAACAACCTGCACCACCTCCGCCTCCAGCGGCAACTCCCGGAACACCGCAGGGTCCACGGCCACAGGAGCCTGAGGACAACAGCTACAAGGAAGAGGTTTACCGTTGGGAACTCACCTGTTTCGACCTAAAAACAGGAAAAGAACTTTGGAAACAGGTTGCCCGTAAAGGAAACCCCGGATCAAAAAAACATGCGATGAACAATTATGCATGTGAAACACCTGTAACAGATGGGGAAAGGGTTTACGCCTATTTTGGTATGAATGGCGTTTATTGTTATGATCTAGGCGGCAAACTGTTATGGCAAAAAGACCTTGGTGTTTTCAATACCCTCAATGGTTGGGGAACAGGTTCCTCACCAGTTGTTTATCAGGGCAACCTTTATATCCAGGTTGACAACGAAGAGAATTCGTTTATTGTTGCATTGGATGCAGCTACTGGAAATGAAAAATGGAAGGTCAAACGTGACGAAAAAACAAACTATAGCACACCAGTCATCTGGAAAAACAAGCTAAAGACAGAGCTTGTGACAACGGGAGGCATAGTTCGTTCCTATGACCCCGCTACCGGAAACCTGAACTGGCAATTGAAGATGGCTGGCAAAATGGCGATCCCATCACCTGTTTTTGACACCGATCACATCTATGTTGGCAATGCGGGAGGTCCAGATGCAAAAGGGATGCTCTATTCCGTAAAGGCGGGAGTTACGGGTGATATTACACCTGCAGACAGTGGGTTGGTCAGCAGCGGAGTGGAATGGACTGTAAAAAATTCGGGTATTGCTAATCCTACACCATTACTTTATAAGGGATTACTGTATATCGTTGCTTCCAGGGGTGGCGAAGTCACTTGTCTGAATGCAGCAACCGGTGAACAGGTGTACAGGCAGAAACTTGAGAATGTAGGCGCTTGCTGGGCAAGTCCATGGGTAAGCAATGACCAGATCTGTTTTTACGACGAAAAAGGGGTGACCCAGGTTTTCCAGGCAGGCAAAGAATTTAAGCTCTTATCAACAAATAAGTTAAATGACAAATTCTGGTCCTCTGTTGCAATTGTAGATGATTCCTATCTATTCAGGGGAGTCAAAAAGCTGTTTTGCGTGAAGAAATAGTGATTACTTTTATCAAAATCGAAAGAATTTTTGGTTCCTGATAGGGATTGGCTGACTTAAAGAATTGATAGTTTGAATTATAGTAGTGATAGCCTGACTTAAAGTCAGACTATCACTTCCAGCCATCTAAAACAGACCCAATAATTTCAGCGACACCACAACCAAGGCCACCAACAGGAAATATTTTACGGCCTTCGGTCCCCAACTAACCGCAAAATTGGCCGCCGCCACAGCCCCAAGCGCATTGCCAATGGCAAGGAACAAACCGGCTTTTATGTCAACCTGTCCATTGTAAAAGAAGATCGCCAATGCCACAGGGGTGTACAACAGGATGATCAACTTCTTGACCGCATTTCCTCGGACAAGGTCATAACCGGAACCCATCACCAATCCGGCCAAAAGGATAAACCCGATCCCAACCTGGATAAACCCCCCATAAAACCCGATCATCACAAACAAGGGGTAGTGCCACCAAAGCGGTTTGGCAGGATCGGCGGTCATGCTTTTTTCCCACACCTTGGGTTTAAAGAGGATCAACAGGAACATGCTGATCAATGTGATGGCAATGATTTTTTTCATCGCATCGGCATCCAGATAACTTGCAAGCATCGCCCCGGGAATCGCACCAAGCACTGCAGGTATTGCCAGGCGGGAATCCACTTTAAAATCGATTGCATTTTTTGATTGGAAAGCCTTTAGGCCGGCCATGCTCTGAAAAAGGATCGCCACACGGTTTGTCCCGTTGGCCACATTGGCAGGCAACCCAAGGAAGATTAGCAAAGGAAGGGTGAGCATCGAACCGCCACCTGCCAATGTATTGATAAACCCAGCCAGAAACCCGGCCCCGTTAAGTAAAAGAATATTATACCATTCCATATTGAAAAACAAAAGAGTTGATAACCAACCCTTTTGCCTAAAGTTTATGATTTTGAGCCTACCATGCAAACATCGGGAACTTTTTCATCATTTCATTGACCTTTCCACGAACATCTGTGATCACCTCTTCATTGTCAACATTTTGCAATACTTCGTCGATCAGTTCCACAATGATCGCCATATCCGATTCCTTCAAACCACGGGTCGTAATGGCCGGTGTACCCACCCTTAAACCGGAGGTGAGGAATGGCGAACGCGAATCGAACGGGACCATGTTCTTGTTGATCGTGATATCCGCCCGAACGAGGGCGTTTTCAGCTTTCTTGCCGGTCAAATCGGGGAATTTGGTCCGAAGGTCGATCAGCATGGAATGGTTGTCTGTCCCACCGGAAATTACCTTATAACCTTTATCAATAAATGCTTTCGCCATTACCTTTGCATTCTTTTGCACAAGAGTCTGGTATTCCTTGTATTCAGGAAGAAGGGCTTCTCCGAAAGCAACAGCCTTTGCGGCAATCACATGTTCCAGCGGACCACCCTGGATACCAGGAAAAATGGCGGAGTCGAGCAAAGCCGACATCATCTTTACTTCCCCTTTCTTTGTTGTCAATCCCCATGGGTTCTCAAAATCTTTGCCCAGAAGGATGATCCCGCCACGTGGGCCACGTAATGTTTTATGGGTCGTAGAGGTCACAATGTGGGCATATTTCAATGGATTGTCGAGCAGACCTGCGGCGATCAAACCAGCGGGATGGGCCATGTCAACCATGAAAATAGCCCCAATTTTATCGGCGAGGTTGCGCATCCTTTGGTAATCCCATTCGCGCGAATAGGCAGAAGCACCGGCAATGATCAGTTTAGGAAGTTCCTTTAAAGCAACCTCTTCCATCATGTCATAGTCCACCAGGCCAGTATCTTCCCTAACCGAATAAGCAACCGGACGATAAAGCAAACCCGATGAATTGACCGGCGAACCATGTGAAAGGTGGCCGCCATGAGAAAGGTCGAGGCCCATAAAGGTATCTCCCGGTTTTAAAACCGTCATCAAAACTGCCATGTTGGCCTGTGCACCAGAATGGGGCTGGACATTGGCATACTCGGCACCAAAAAGCTGTTTCAACCGGTCGATTGCCAATTGTTCCGATTCGTCAACAAATTGGCAACCACCATAATATCGATGCCCCGGATAACCTTCGGCATATTTATTTGTCAGACAGGAGCCCGCTGCTTCCATGACCTGTTCCGAAACGAAATTCTCGGATGCAATCAGTTCAATGCCATGCAACTGGCGTATTCTCTCTTTTTCAATGATCTCAAAAATCTGGGTGTCCCTTTTCATTTGTTTCTAATTGTTAATCAATTATTTATGTATAATATTATAGCGTTTTTGTAACTTTTAATGACTGTTGCTTTGCGGCGTAGAGATCTGAATATCTTTCAACTACTTTCTGATTGCGCCTGAGCCGTGAGAAGGAATATCGGTTTCTACCAATATTTCGCTCCTACGGAGCTTTTGATCGTTCTCGAAGCTTGTTTTGAAATCCATAAAGTTGGTTATTTTACAAAACCTGATCCAATTTAATCATATAATATCAATCTCCAAGTTTTCCTCCTCCAATTTCCGGTTGCTGAGCGGAGCCGAAGCACCGTTTTTCGTTCTTCTTGCAAAATATGCGGCAAATTTACTGTTTATCAATAGAACCTCAATAATCCCAAATGTTTCCTTAATGCTAAATGTTACAAAAAGCGGTTATTCTTCCGAAAAATGGACCAGTTCGGAACGGTAGGCATTGAAAATTGTCGATTTTGAGATCAACCCAACATATTTACGGTTATTGACAACCGGAAGGTTCCACACCCCATTTTCATTGAATTTTTTCATTACGCTCTCCATCTTTTCATCCAACGAAATGGTAAATGGGGGCATCACCATCAGATCTTTGACAAGGACCGTGTTGTATAAATCTTTATTGAACATGATTTTACGGATATCATCAAGCAGTACCAATCCACAAAAATTTTCATCCTGGTCGATCACCGGGAAAATATTCCGCTTCGATTGGGAAATAACACGGACCAACTCACCCAAAGTGCTGTCAAGCCTGACAGTTTTAAGGTCTTTTTCGATCACATTTTTCAATTTAAGCAGGGTGAGGATTGCCTTGTCTTTGTTATGAGTGATCAATTCGCCTTTCTGCGCCAACCTGATATGATACAAGGAATGTGGCTCGAAAGGGGTGATCGTAAGGTAGGATGCTGTTGCAGTGATCATTAATGGGATCAACAATCCAAATCCCCCGCTGATTTCTGCTATCAGAAAAATGGCGGTCATCGGCGAATGCATCACGCCAGCCATCATCCCTGCCATTCCCACAAGAGCAAAATCCCGAGCCGGAACCAAGTTTCCATTGATATTGAGTATCGAAGAGATAAAAAATCCGGCCAAACCGCCCAAAAACAAAGTTGGGGCAAAAATCCCACCGCTACCGCCCGCACCATTTGTGGCTGCAGTAGCCACAATTTTCACGAGCATGATCAGCAAAATCATCCCGATCAGAATGAATTTATCGTCTTTGAAACCAACAAAAAGGGAATTGTTCAGGATATTCGAACCGTTATCTGTAAGTATTTGATCGATAGTAAAGTAGCCCTCTCCCCAAAGTGAGGGGAAAAGGAAGATCATGACCCCGAGCAGCACTGCCCCTATTCCAACTTTGACATAAGGATTTTTGATCTTTTTGAACCGCCCCTCGACATAGATGTTCCCTCTTGTAAACAGAAAGGAGAAGATCCCACAGAAGATCCCCAAAACAATGTACCAAGGGATATTGGCCACATTGAAGGCTTTATCGACCTGGAAATAAAAGTGGTGGGCATTTCCCATCAGGAAAAAGGCAAGTGATGTGGCTGTCGAGGCAGAGATCATGAGTGGCAGTAGGGACGACATGGTCATGTCGAGCATCAGTACCTCGATGGCAAACAACATCCCGGCCAATGGAGCCTTGAAAATCCCGGCAATCGCCCCTGCAGCACCACAGCCGATCAAAACGGTCATGCTTCGGTAGCTTAGGTGAAAAGTTCTGGCAATATTCGATCCAATTGAAGAACCCGTCAACACGACCGGGGCTTCGGCACCTACAGATCCCCCAAAACCTATGGTGATCGTACTGGATATGATCGAAGTAAACATGTTGTGGGCACGCAGCAGCCCTTTTTTGTTTGAAATCGATTCGAGTACTTTCGTTACCCCGTGACTGATGTCGTCCTTTACAAAAAACCGTACATAAAGCACTGTAATCAGTATACCAATGCCCGGGTAGGCGAGGTATTGGTAACTTTCTGAATAGGACTCAAAATTATTTGTTAGAAACCTGCCAAGATGGTGGATCAGGTTTTTGAGAATGATCGCAGCGAAACCACTCAGCAATCCTACAACGAAGCTCAAGATAAGCAGTACCTCGCGTTCATTGAGGTGTTTCAGCCGCCATGTGCTGATATGCTCTATTATTGTGGCAAATCTTTTCATCGTGTTGCAAAGTTAGTTTTAATTCATGTTTTATTTCCATCTTGGTTGTTTTTTACAAATTGATTACATTTGAGGGGGATAAAGGAGCAGCTGGCAACTGGCTACTGGCTGCTAGTGGTTGGCAACAGGTGACTGGCTTCTGACAACTGGCTTGGTTCGTGATCCAGAGATTATTGAACAGAATTGAAGATGAAAACTGTGATAGATCCTGTCAGGGATCAAATATTGGTAGAAAAATTAATGCGCATATTAAGTGAGTCCCTCTAGGGACGAAATATATTTATGAAGAATGAAAATGATGAAAAAAATATTTGTTTGCATCTCAATTGCGTTCTTTTTGTTGGCTGGCTGCATTAAAAGTTCAGACGTTAAGAAATCCCTGACCTACAGCGACTTTGTGGTCTCGTTGAACTCTGGGATGGATTATGCCGCAATTGTTGCCAAATTTGGGGAACCCAAGAAAGATATCGGCAGCGGGATCCATATCTATGTTTATCAATTGGACGATCTGACCGAGATTTGGATTGGATATTTGGACCGGATCATCTATGCCCGCCATGTCGATACGAACCAGAATGTGCTTCATATCCTTATTTGATATTTAAAATACCTTTGCAACCTTAATAAAGGATATCTTTAATGCTCAGGAAAAATCCAAAAGAAGTCACTGAAAAACCTGGTTTGCATCCCCGGAACCCACATCGGTACAGATATGATTTTCAACAATTGATCCTTGCCTGTCTTGAACTTGGGAAATATGTGAACCTAAATCAATATGGTACCGAAACGATTGATTTTGCCGATCCCCTGGCGGTTAAAATGCTCAACAAAGCCATCCTGAAACAGTTTTACGAAATCGAAAATTGGGACATTCCTGAGAATTACCTTTGTCCACCGATTCCGGGGCGTGCCGATTATATCCATTACATGGCCGACCTGCTGGCTTCGTGCAACAATGGAACAATACCTACCGGGAAATCTGTTTCGGTGCTTGACATCGGTGTTGGTGCCAACTGCGTTTATCCGATCATTGGGAGCAAGGCTTATGGCTGGCATTTTGTAGGCACTGATATTGATCCTGTTGCGATACGTTCTGCCAAAAAGATTATCGAAGCAAACCCCAGGCTTCAAGGCGTTGTCGAATGCCGGCTTCAAAGTAACCCTGCCAATTTCTTCTCGAACATCCTGAAACCAGGGGAAATTTTCGACCTTTCGATCTGTAACCCTCCGTTTCATGCTTCGGCAGAAGAGGCTGCTGAAGGGACACAACGCAAAACCCGCAACCTCGGAAACAACAAGATAGAAAACCCTGTCCTGAATTTTGGCGGACAGAACAACGAACTTTGGTGCCCCGGTGGCGAGGCGGAATTTGTCCGCCGGATGATCAAACAAAGTTCTGAATTGCCAAATTGCTGTCGATGGTTTTCAACCTTGATCTCTAAAAAATCAAACCTTCCTGGTGTTTACAAGTCGCTCCACAAAGCCGGTGCCACGCAGGTAAGGACCATCGAAATGTCGCAGGGACAAAAGCAAAGCCGCATTGTGGCATGGAGCTTTTATTAACATGCCATCTCCCCTGCATTCTTTTTAGCCGATAACAGGTTATAAGCCCCTTTAACGACAACTTTTGCAGTTTTGATATCGAAACCTTCAGGCAGGATAATTTCAGTAAAACCACCATCGCTTACCCCTTTCTGTACGGGGATGATCCGATACTCAGTAAATGGATTTCCGGCTTCCATTTTTTCCTTGTCATAAACAAAAATGTAATCTTTATCGTCAAAGCTGACCACCGATTCGGATGGCAAAGCTGTGACCAGGTTGCCAGATGTTTCGACCACCACATTCACATACATTCCCGGCAGAACATTCCTGCAGGTATCCGAAATACTGGCATAGACTTTATAGGTCTTGTCGACGTTGATGGACTGCCCTGTCTGGTAGATAAATGCCTCATGCTGTTCGGTTTCGTTGTTGATGAAGAACCTTGCTTTCTGACCTTTGGATATCTTGTTCGCATCCTTATCAAAAAGGGTCAATTCAAGCAGTAACTTGTCGCGGTTGACGATCTCGAACAACACATCGGCAGGAGTCACAAATTTTCCCAGATTGACATTTACTTTCGTGACGTAACCTGAAATAGGCGCAACAAGATTGACCGAACTGCTGATATTGTCTTCGTGAAGATTGGAAATATTGAGGCCGATCAAGCCAAGTTTCTGCTCCAGACCTTTGACCTGGGCTTGAAGGTTTTTGTAATCGGTCGTTACTTGCTGAACGTTTTTCTCAGAATAGACATCGTCCTTGTAAAGCTCGGAATGGCGCTTGAACTCGGCAGTGGCATATTCAAGTTTGTTCTTTGTTTCGAGGTAATCTTGTTGCATATTAACAAACTCCTGATTTTCAATAACTACCAGTGTCTGCCCTTTGCTGATTGCCATCCCGGGCATCAGGGTCGTACTTTTGATAAAACCGCCCATCGGGGCACAGACAGTCGCGAAATTCTGGGGTGCCACCGTGACGATCCCATTCACTTTAAGCGTACCGCTCAACGACCGCATTTCAATATTTCCGGTTTGTACATCGGCCAATTTGATCTGGTCGGCCCTCATCTCTACGATGTCATCAGGTATGACTTCAGCCTCTTTTGTCGGTTCCGTTGTCGTTTTACCCCCGTTGCACGCCACCAAAGCCATCATGAAAAGGGTTAAAAGAAAGTTCAATTGGGATTTATATTTTGTCATCTTCTTATAATTAAGGATTTTAATAAAAAGGCATCTTGTTATTTTAATTAATAAACTTTCCCAGTAATCAATTCGATATTGATCATGGTTTGATTGTAACTGTTGAGGGCATCGAGATAATTCTGTCTGATACTCAACGCCCTGCTCAGGCTAAGCACATATTCAAGATAATCCAACGCCCCTGCCTTGTAACTCCGGGTCGATTGTTCAATGATCATTCCGGCCTCAGGAACTGCCTGTTTCTCGTAATAATCGACACTCGAACGGTATTTTTCATATTCATCGATCAGCGATTGATAATCGTTGGCCAGGGACTTAATCGTATATTCTGCAATTGCACTGGCCTCCAACTCTTTAATCTTTAATGCTTTAACCTTTGAAACATAGGGTGGGAACCAGAGTGGGACGGAAATCCCTGCTTGAATCCCGGTAAACCTGTCGCCTGGACCAAAAGTTTTTGGAATTCCACCAACATCCTGCGTCCCCTGCAAAGTTTGGCTAAAATACCCAACATTGAAATCGGGCAACGCCTGGCTTTTTTCCAGCTTTTGTTCCAATTTAGCCACCTCCACCTGATGTTTGAAGTAACCGATTGAAGGATTGACCGCCAAGGCGGAACTCTCCGGAACCGGGACGAAATCGATCCGACGTAAAACCGTATCGGACGGATAAACCATTGATCCTGAATTTAGCAGGGTCATGAATTGACGGTTTAAAATTTTCCTGTCGGCGATCACCTGTTGCAATTGGTTCTTCACTTCAAGGCTTTGAGACCTTGCGGTTATCATTTCAAGCCGGTTGGTTTCACCGGTTTTTGCCCTAAGTTCTGCTGCCCGGCTAAAACCCGAGTACAAACTGTCCTGGTAAGCCAACAACTTTTGTTTTGAACAGAGGTAAGCCAATTGACGGTAAACCTGTTTGACCTGAGTCGCAATTTCAAGCTGTGACGATTGAAGTCGCCATTCGCTGCTTTTAACCGATGCATTGGCCAATTTGCTTTGGTTGATGTAAACGGATGGAAATGCAAACGTCTGTGATATTGTATAACTATTGTCTTTTGCAGAGGAATTGAACTGTCCGGATTGCCCATCAACAGAAGTTTTTGGGATATCCCAGGCTGCTCCCTTCAAAGCTTTTTGTACATCGACGGAATAGGTGGATGCACGGATTGAGAGGTTGCTGTCCAAAGCCAGCTTTATCGCGTCCTTTAATCCGATCAGCCTGACCGGTTGTGCGTATAAGTTATAAGATGCAGATTGACAAATAAATAGCAAAACAATGATTGACAATACTTTTGCAGGTTTCCCTGAAAATGGGAAACGGAATTTACGTGTCGAGAACAGAATATAAAATACAGGGAGGATGAACAAAGTAAGTATTGTTGCAGAAATCAATCCACCAATAACAACCGTCGCCAAAGGTTTTTGAACTTCCGCCCCGGCGGAATTGGACAAGGCCATGGGCAAAAATCCCAAAGAGGCAACTGCCGCAGTCATGACCACCGGACGCAATCGGGTTTGTAATCCCTTGATTACCCTATTTTTAATGTCAGTCATCCCCTCCTTTTCAAGACGGTTGAATTCGGCAATCAACACAATCCCATTCAGGACCGCTACACCAAAGAGTGCAATAAATCCAACACCTGCCGAGATCGAAAAGTTCATGTCGCGGAACCATAAGGCAAAGATGCCGCCGATGGCAGAGAAGGGTACTGCCGAATAAATGAGTAGGCTCTGGCTCACCGAATTGAATGTGAAGTAGAGCAACACAAAAATCAGCAACAATGCAACCGGAACAGCAATCATCAACCGTTTATTGGCGGCTTCGAGGTTCTTGAACTGACCACCATAGGTTACATAATAACCTGTCGGAAGCTTAATCTTCTGATCAATTTTATCTGTAACATCCTTAATTACAGTCAGTACATCACGGCTCCTGACATTGAAACCGATGGTGATCCTTCGTTTGGTATCTTCGCGTGAAACCTGCGCAGGACCCGACTGTAAAGTGATATTGGCAACTTGTTCAAACGGGATCTGTCCCCCATTGGGCAATGCAACCGAAAGGTTTTTCACATCGTTAAGGTTTTGACGGTAATTTTCGCCAAGCCGAACCACAAGGCCGAACCGTTTTTCCTCGTCATAGACCACCCCTGCCTGACTACCTGCAAAAGCAGCCTTCAACACCCGGTTCACATCGGCCACCGAAAGTCCATATTGAGCCAACCTGTCCCGGTTGTAGTCCACCTGGACCTGTGCCAATCCTGTCACTTTTTCGACATTGATATCTGCGACCCCTTCAACAGGTTGGATCAACTTCTCTATTTCAGATGCTTTAGAGGCCAGGGTTGTGAGGTTATCCCCAAAGAGTTTGATGGCAACATCCTGTTTCGATCCGGTCATCAGTTCGTTAAAGCGCATCTGGATCGGTTGTTGGAACTCAAATTTGACACCGGCAAGTACGACAAGCTTTTCTTCCATTTTTGCCACAAGTTCCTCGCGTGTTGAGGCAGAAGTCCATTCACTTTTGTCTTTCAGAGTAATGATGTAATCGCCTGTTTCCATGGGAGTTGGGTCAGTTGGGATTTCGGCGGAACCAATTTTGCAAACTGCATGTTTGATTTCGGGGAAATTGTCGAGCAAAATCTTGTTTGCTTTTTCAACCATTTCAATTGTATTTGAGAGAGATCCCCCCTGAAGCGTCATGACCCCGGATGCAAGGTCACCTTCCTCCAGTTGGGGAATAAATTCACCTCCCAAACGGTTGAACACAACCAGACTGAAAATGAACAAAAGGATTGCAGAAACAGAAACCAGTAGTTTCCTTTCAAGGGCAAAAAGAATCATCGGATTAAAAGCCCTATGGAGCCAGTCCATTAACCTGTCCGATAAATTGCGCTTGTGGACAGTATTTTTGCTGAGGAACAATGCAGAAGCCATGGGAACATAGGTCAGGGATAAAATTGCAGCCCCAATTAATGCAAAAGAGACCACTTGTGCCATAGGACGAAACATTTTACCTTCGATTCCAACCAATGCCATGATTGGAAGGTAAACGATCAGGATAATGATTTGTCCAAAAGTTGCCGAACTCATCATTTGCTTTGCCGAACCGAACACATTCTCATCCATTTGTTCCTGATTGAGCCGTCGGACTCCCTGATGGTGATGTTTGCTCATCGAAATACGGTGGACCACCCCCTCAACAATAATCACTGCCCCATCCACAATTAAGCCAAAGTCGATCGCACCCAGACTCATCAGGTTTCCAGAAACGCCAAAAAGGTTCATCATCGAGATGGCAAAAAGCATGGCTAATGGGATAACCGAAGCAACCACAAGTCCTGCCCTCAGGTTTCCCAACAGGAGGACCAGTATGAAAATAACAATAAGTGCACCCTCAAGAAGGTTCCGTGAAACTGTATGGATCGCACGTCCAACAAGGTCAGAACGGTTGAGGTAGGTTTCAATCTTAACACCTTTTGGAAGCGATTTCTGAATTGAAGCGATACGTTGTTCGACATTGTCTATCACTTCGTGCGCATTGGCCCCTTTCAGCATCATCACAACCCCGCCAACAGCCTCGGTCGTATCGACTACAAAAGCCCCATACCTGGTGGCACTGCCATATTGAACTTTGGCTATGTCCCTGATTAATATCGGTATTCCTGAAGGATTTGTTTTTACGACAATTTTCTCAATGTCGTCAAGGGTTTTTACAAGCCCAATCCCACGGATAAAGTAAGCATTGGGTTTTTTATCAAGATAAGCACTTCCTATATTTTCATTGTTTCTCTCCAATGCATCGAAAATATCTGTCAATGTCAGGTTCATTCCCCTTAATCTTTCGGGATCAACTGCAACTTCGTACTGCTTTACGAAACCACCATAACTGTTGATGTCGGCAACACCCGGAGTCCCAAGCATCTCACGTCTTACAACCCAATCCTGCAAAGTCCTTAACTCCATTGGGTTATATTTTTTTTCAAGCCCTTTGTCAACTGCGAGACGATATTGGAAAATTTCGCCAAGGCCAGAAGAGAAAGGTGCAAGTTCAATTTTTGCCAAACCGGCGGGAATTTCATCCTCGGCCTCTTTTAACCGCTCTGTCAATTGCTGCCGGGCCCAATAAAGATCGACATCGTCTTTAAATACGACTGTCACAACAGATAAACCCAACCTTGAAATGGAGCGCAACTCAATAATATCTGGTATATTGGCGACAGCCACTTCAATCGGGGCAGTTATAAAACTCTCTACCTCCTGAACTGCAAGGGAGGGCGCAAGTGAAATAACCTGCACCTGGTTATTTGTAATATCGGGTATCGCATCAATGGGCAACCGGCTGAGCGAGTATGTGCCCCAACCAATCAATGCCAAAACAAAGAGCCCGACAATAAATTTATTTTTGATCGAAAAATAAATAATGCGTTCTATCATAATGGAAACGAATCAAATAAATAATCAAAGTTGAATACAGAAAAATCCAAGTATTGGCATCCTTGATAAAAGAAAATAAATAGAAATAAATTGAAATAGATCTGTTGATTTCTAAAGATCCATGAAATTAAACCGAAATGCCTTTTTTGCTTGATTATAATTGATTAGCCTATTTTGGGAGGTTGCCAAATCGCTTCATTAGGCCTTGAAATAAACAAATTTGATAAATCGGAGGAAAAGGTTTCCAGTTGAAAAGGGATACTTTCAAAATTGATCGCCAATTCCTGTTGGATGACCGGACATCCGCAACAATTGCAGGTGCAAAATGGGGAACAATGGTCGTTGTCGCTATGATGGTGACTATCGGTTGTTTTTTGGGTAATCAGGGATTTTTGCACAGGTTCGTCTTCAGGTTTGTCAACGCAGGGGATCGCGGTGAGCACCATGATATAAAAGGAAAATATGCAGGCAAAAATTTTCATAACCGAATGCAAAAATAAAAGATAAATGGAACTTTTTTATTTTATTTTCTGCTTCGTTCGTGCCTGGTGCACAAATAATCTGATCAGGAAATTTTAAAGTGATAAAATTTAGTTCAAGCTTAAGATATAACCGATTGACAGATTAAAAGTTGATACTCTTTTCAACTGACTATTCTGACCCAGGGCACGTGGAAAATTGATGTTATATGCTGCCTCCAAATCAAAGTTCTTATAACTCAACATTATCGGTAGCGAAAATTCGGTATTCATCCAGCCATAGGAGTTCCCGTAATATTGGATTTGTCTGTTCCTTATTCCGACTGTTTTAAGGAGTAATGTTTCTTCGTTTCCAAAATAAGCGGAAACCTCAGGTTTCAGGTACAATTTATCATATTTGCCAATTTTCACCAATGAAATCTCATAATAGGCCTCTGCTGTAACTTGCACCGATGTTTCTTTTCCAAAAAGGATCGCCCCATCTAGTCTAGTCCCAAATGATTGCTTTCTGTAAGAGAGTCCCAATCCAACCGAATTGTTGAAGGACGGGGTTATGGAATCATTTTTTGAAAAGAAGTACCTGCCATAAGTAGTTCTGTAGGAAAGGTTATCCACCTTGGCAAGATTGTGACTATAACCGATGCTCAACTCGGTGGTATTCCATTTTGGAATTAATCCGCTGTAAATTGCACCCGATACCCCAACCATTAACCCATTTGAGTTTAGATAAAAGATTTGCGGTGCAACATTGAACTGGTCGATGCCCAGATCGCGCCCGGCAAAGTAGGTCTTGTTGCTGTAGTTCACAGAAGTATATAAAAACTGAAAATTTGAAACCATGTCAAAGATTTTGTCAAATTCATCATTTTGATCGAACAGATAAGCGTCTGGAAGTTCTTCCGTTTTTTGCGCCTTTAGCATTGAAATACTGCCAATTAAAATAAAAACAAATACAATCAGGATTTTTGTCCTGATTGTACCCTTAAAGATTTTATGCATTGATAAAAATTAAACAGTTAACAAATACAAAAGCAACAGCTGATAAGTTGTTGCTTTATAAAACAAATGGATCCAATTTCAGGGTGCAGTTATCCCTATGCTTTGGCTTTTGCTTTCGTCATTCTGGCTTTAATCCCATCACGTCCGATCTTCCGGGCCATTTTTTTTACATTGGCTTTCTGGGCATCTGTTAGAGTTGAAATAAAGGCTTGACGTTCAGCTTTCCTTGCAGCCAAATTTGATTCCATCATCGCTTTCTGATCCGCAGTTAATGTGGCTTTTAATGCATCCCTTTTCTCTTTTGCACTCAATTTAGCATTTTCAAGGATGGCCAATTGATCGGCAGTTAAGGTAGCTTTAAATGCCTTTTTCATCTCTGTGTTTTTCTCTTTCTGCTGGGCAATCAAGGCTTTTTGCTCATCGGTGAGATTTTTACGAAATTCCCCTTTTTGGGCAGAAGCGAATCCAACCGAAAAAGTGACCAGAAAAAGGGCGAGAACAATTTTTGAAAGAATACTTTTCATACCTTTTTAATTATAAAATGAATATTTGCGATCAACATACAGCAATAAGAAGTATGCCAGACCTAAAAGTTAAATTCATTGAAGAATTTTTTTCTGTTATTTAATTTTCAAAAACTCATAACATTGAGATCAGATTTTTTGTTCATTCATTTAACTTTGGCAATATTTCAATATCATAGAGTTAATCAGGTATCAGAAATTTTTCAATGCAAGAGACGACCGTTGCGCCTATTTTAGATATGATCAGGAATCCTGCTTCAAAAGACAAGGGGTTTCTATTGTTGATGGATCTTTACAAAGAGCCAATATATTGGAATATAAGGCGTTTAGTCGTGTCTCATCATGATGCCGAGGATATTCTGCAAGAAACCTTTATCAATGTTTACCGGTACATCGATACCTTTAAGGGTGAAAGCAAATTGTCCACATGGCTTTATCGCATTGCGACGAATGAGTGCATAAAACATTTCAGGAAAAATAGCAAGAGGAAAAATAGTAGTACAATCACAGAAGGAATTACAGAGGGATTTTCGGGTAGTGATCCTGAAAATAGTGAAGCCATTCTTTTGAAGTTTCAGGCGGCTATTCTTCAACTTCCTGAAAAACAAAGAATTGTGTTTAATCTTAGATATTACGATGAACTTAGTTATGAAGTGATTGGTCAGGTACTTAATTCTTCAGCAGATACAGTCAAGACCAATTTTCATTATGCAAGCTTAAAGGTTAAGCAATATCTGATTGATCATGCTTAGCAAAAAAATAGTAAATAATAAGAAATGAAAACAGACATTGGATTTGAGGGAATTGGACAAAAAACGACCTATAAAGTGCCGGATGGGTTTTTTGAGCGGATTTCATCGGAAACACTTATGAGGGCTAAGCAGAGGGAACAAAAAAGAAAAGCAAATCGGGTAATCTGGCGAACGATTGCAGTCGCAGCATCTTTGGTGGCAATGGTATATTTTACTTATTTTCGATCTGAACCATTAAAGTCAGATCAAAACCAAATTGTTCTGGATGACCAATCTAAGGCAAAAGAGACGGTCAATCCGTCCGAAACCATCCCTAAATCAATATTGGTCGCTGAAAGTACCAATATTGCCATTCATCATAAAGTGAGGATTGAAAATCCTGTTGTTGAATTAAGTACTGTACTGTCAGAAATGACCGATGAAGATCTACAGCAATTGGCCACAATGTATAAGAATGACCTTTTTTTGGGTGAATCACCTCAATAAAATCTAAATCCTTCAAAATGAAAAATTTGACCCTATTTTTGCTCCTGATTTTCACCATTTTTTCAAGCACAAATTCACAATCGCAGAACCTGGCCAGTTACCCTCAGCTAAATAAACGTATTGTTGAGGCAAAATTGCGGGAAATCAGGATCAGTTTAAAACTCGATCAGTCCACTTTTGATCATTTTCGCCCTATTTATGAGAAATACGAAAGTGAAGTATCCGAAATAGACTTTAAAAAATTAAACAAGCTTTTAAAAGTTGATGCTGAAAGTTTGTCATCTGAAGAAGCAGACCGGTTAATTTCACATCAGATCGAAATTGCCAAAAGGATGCTTGAAGTACGAGAAAAGTATTATAAAGAATTCAAGTCTGTTCTTTCCCCACAACAAATTATCAAGCTTTACCAGACTGAGGCCGAATTACGGATCAAAGTCATGCAGGAATTGAAAAAGAGGATTCAACGATGAACTTTTTTGAGTAGTGTCACGATAGAAATACTTTTTATTTTGAATTGTTTTTTTAATTAAGTTTGTTTTGATCAATTACAATTCAAACTTATTAAAATGAAAAGTTTTTTTACCCTCTTTTTCTTAAGTATCTTACTGTCAATCAATGCCCAAACAAAATCAATAAAGAACTCTCCAATCTTATCGGAAGGTTCTCCTGAGAGTGTGGGAATCTCTTCCGAAAGGTTGGGACGGGTCGAATCGATGTGTGCCGAAGCCGTTTCGAAAGGGGAAGTGCCAGGTATTGTGGCTCTTGTTGCCCGAAATGGCAAGATTGTGTTGTACAAGTCATTTGGGAAAGCAGACAACCAGACCAACCGAAATCTTAAGCGCGACGATATCTTCAGGATTGCGTCACAAAGTAAGGCAATTACTGCAACAGCTGTTATGATGCTTTGGGAAGAGGGGAAGTTTAAGCTTGATGACCCAATCTCGAAATACATTCCCGAGTTTAAAAACCCACAGGTCCTAAAAACATTTCAATATAAGGACACAAGTTATACAACAACTCCCTCTTCAAAGGAAATTACAATACGCCAATTGCTTACACACACTTCGGGTCTTGGATACGGGATTATCGATGGTGACGAGCAGATGAAAATGATCTATCAGAAAGCCGGTGTGACCGACCTTTTTACAACCGAAAATATCACGATTGGCGAAAGTGTTAAAAAATTGGCAAAGCTTCCATTGCACAGTAATCCGGGAGAAAAATTTATTTATAGTGAAGGATTGGACGTGATGGGATATCTGATCGAGGTGGTCTCGGGAATGACCTTTGAACAGTTCCTGAAAAAACATATTTTCGAACCTTTGGGAATGAACGACACAGGATTTTATTTCCCAACTGAAAAATCGGGACGTTTGGTTTCGGTACAGCAGAAAAATGAGAAGGGTGAATGGGTTCGTTATCCGGTTACCTTTTACGATCCCGATTATCCGGTCAAAGGGGCGAAGAAATTCTTTTCGGGTGGGGCAGGATTGTCAAGTACAGCAAAAGATTACGCCACATTCCTGCAAATGTACCTCAATGGAGGTGAACTCAATGGGATCAGGTTGTTGAGCAGGACAACTGTCCAGACCATTTTAAGCAATCAGACCGGAAGCCTTTATGGTGGAGCTGAGAAATTTTTTGGGATTGCATTTTCGGTTGTCACCACAAAGGGAGGAGATCTGGGCGAATTGTGGAGTGCTGGCACTTTTGAATGGGGCGGATATTTTAATACACAGTACTTTGCCGATCCGAAAGAGAAAATCATCGGTATCCTGATGAAGCAAACCCAAGGAAATGTGACCGACAATACGGCATGGAA
>CAIYPA010000522.1 GCA_903927965.1 uncultured Bacteroidia bacterium
ATCCAGAAAGTATAACCTTTCCCATTTTGAGGCGATGCCGAATAAAAAAACATGCCATGTTCTTGCTTAAGCACTGAGGGATCGGGAAGTAAAATATAAAATTTCGCCCAATTTGTATTTAGTGCTACATTTGAGATAGAAACCATATATTTTGATACGCCCAGGTCATTTCCAAATCCCGCCTGTTCAAGAGTTGCCGGTTGGGATGCCTTTGCCCAGAAAGTCAGCACATTATAGCCTGAAAGGTCACGGCCCATAGATGTTTGAAAAACCCCACCTACATACCCACCATTGGGGTCGCCCGTATCCGGAACTTCAAACTTCATAGAAGCCGTTCCACTATATTTTACTTCGGTATCTACACTAAATGCTGTTACTTTCGAGGTTCCATAAGCCGCGTAACTCAATCCGGCACTAAATCCATCGATGAAGACATCACCCGTTGTCGGATAGGTTGCCAAATCCAATCCATCAAGTTTTCTTGTGCAATTAACTGCTATTAATAGGATAATTATCAAAGCAGCTATTGAAATATTAGATTTAAAATTTTTCATTTGTTTCAATTTTTTCTGGTTTATTTGCCAATACTAAAGTGAAGATAAGTCCTGATTTCCCATTCATTACCGTTTCCATACCCCACAGCTAAAGGATCAGCCACCATCTGGCCTGTATTGTCCATTGTTGTGGTAGGGGAATATCGGGGAGAATATCGGTCAAGGGACCGCCATGTACAACGTATTCCAATTTTTGTTTCAGGAAGATTAAACCATTTTTGCTTTGCAATTGAGGTTGATAAATCTGCCATTAACTGTAGAGGATAGGTTAAATTGAAATCGCGGTGGTAGTCGTAAGGTCCCCAATCGTTCACTTTTACCATTGAAGTTAGTTTAACTTTTTTGTAGATCATCCTGATATCAGTCCCAAAACGTTGGATCAACCTTTCGTCACTACCATTCGACTCAGTATTCCCACCATACAGATTGACAATAAAACCGAAATTGGTATTTAATTTTGACACAATACGTGTATTGGCCTCCCATAAATCACGTGCGTGAGGAGCACCCGGGAAGGCAAAAATTGTGCGTCCGTTTGCCATGATACCTATGGCTGCATCCTGGGTTGTAGGCTGATGACGATAAACAAAATCTGCACTAATTGCGAATCTTGCGTCTTCCATCTCATCATTGTCCCATGCCCACATCCATGAGGCTGGTGTTGGATCATAAGAAATTAATAACTCACCTGCTGTAGTCTCCCTGTTTTGCCTTACAGCAAATGGGTCATCGAGTACATTTCTGGATCTTGCAGGAGCTGGGGAACCTATTGGAATTGGCCCAACGATAGGTTTTTGCCATAAGAAATTTGGAGCTATCTGAAAATTGCCTATCCCCAATGTGAAACCTGTTAAAAAGTTGGTTTGGTTGCCACTTCCACTATCTTTGAGGCGCCATCCGGTAAAGGTTCTCGTATAATCAGCACCGCCATTGGCAACCAATCCCATTGCCGCACCCTGTGCATACCAGTTGATTGGTCCTGCGGATAAGGTTATTTTAGCTTTACCTCCCCAAGTATCCTTTAATGATATTTTGTCCTGATATACAGTGTAATTGCCCACACTTCCATCAACAATCTGAAAAGATTCACCAACTCTTGTCTGACCTGCCCAAATACCTCCCAGATCGACGACCAATTTTCCCAGATTCGTTTTTACATCAAACGAAGCCCTCCTTGTGGGTGGAAGAGGAATAGCAAAAGAGCTTACCGCGGAGGTTCTTTTGTCAATATCTTCATGGTAAATTCCAGTTAAATTAAAGATGCCCAATTTTCGGCCATATTTTAACAACACTGCTGGGTTGGCACCCCACCAAAGTTCGGGGCCAAAAGCAACTTTTAAACCATCCAGGGATTTTTTACCCTCGACTTCAAAACCAAATGGTGCCCCACCATTGTAGATGTCGATGTTTGGCCCATAATTTGCTTCCGGATACAATCCGAAAAGGTCGCCTTCGTATCCCCAATGATAATGCCCGGTCCGATAAAAACCAGTTAGATTAAACCATTTGTCATTCCACGTAAAATCCCCCCGATATACCTGTATCCGATCAAGAGAAGTTAGTGCCAAATTGCCCTGATCGGTTTTAACATAACGGGTACGGCCACGATTTTCATAAAAAATTTCATCAATTGGATTTTCGGCAACATTCCCAAGAATATTAAAAGACACATTTGCCTTAACATTCTCAGCAGGTTTTGCTTCAACGCCAACATAGAAAGACTCCATATTGTCGGTTCCAAGCCTGTTCGGATATTTCAAGGATTGAGGATCTTTATCTTTCGGGGTGGTAATCATCCTGCCACCAGTACTGAAAGTCGTTATCTCAGACCTTATGCTACTTATCCTCATCTTTTCTGATGTTTCACCATTCAAGGAAGCTTTGTCGCCTCTGGCTTTCAGAACAGAGTTTGTTACCTGGATATCTGCAAAATACTTACCGATTGCATCGGCTGTTAAACCACTTTCATAAGGATTTAGTTTGTGAGCCTGTTGCAATGCATAATAGGCTGCACGTGGATATAATTGGTAATGGCCTCGTTCATCGGTCTGACCTTTCGCACAGATACCATACCACTCCTCGTTCATATTATTTTCTCCAGGTACGTAATCGTTGAGATAACCTCCGTTGGCCCAGGAAGCATGAGTATCATGTATTTCTAAATTCTCGGTTTGCTTGTATTTCCACCAACCATCGCTAAACATAAAAGTAAATCCACCGATACAATTATCCCCTTTGCCTAATCCAGCTGCATTTTCATAAATTTCCTTCCAATTGTTTACCAGATAGTAATGTTGGGACTGCTGATCTTCCTGATTGGTAACAGTATTATAAGCATCAGAACCAAACTCTGTGAACATCAACGGTTTATCGAATGTCTTTTTTACTTTCTGAAACGCATCCCCAAAAGAAACACCGCGATACATATTACAGCCCAGAATATCAATATCTTTACATTCATCTGCAATAATATCAAGGAAGAGTAAATCTCCATTACAAATTGCTATAGGACGTGACGTATCGATTGCTTTCATGGCCACAACAGCTTCGTTAAAGAGTTTATATAAGGCTTTGGCACCTGTGGTCGATTTTCTTTGCTCCATGGGGATATTTTCCGTTTCGGCCCCCCGCCAGAAAAGGCCGTAGTCGTTTTCATTCCCTAATAAATAGACCAGTAAACCCGGAGTATTTTGATACTCTTTTACCATATCCGTTACTTCTTTCAGAAGCAAATCGTGCACACGTGGATCGGAATATTCGGTATTCAGGAACCACGTTCCATTTAGTGTTAGGCCATACCTCCCAAAGGAATGGTTTAGCATGGTATAAATACCATATTTCTCATAAATGTATTTGATCCACTTTGGCTGAATCCCAACATATACACGTATGGCATTGACCCCCATGTTTTTTAACATGGGCATTTCAGCATCAAGTGCCGCTTGAATAAAATCATCCGATTGCTGCCACAAACTATATGAATAATTGGTACCGATTGGGAAGTAGTCCCAATTCATCCCATTAATCATAAAGTCATTTCCATTGACTACCAATTTCACTCCTTTTTCATTTTTTACAACTGATACTTTATCAACCTGTGCAAGTATCGTTGTTGTTATAAAGAAAAGGACGAACGTGTAAAAAACTTTTTTCATATTGTAAATAATTAAGGGTTAATATATTGTGTTCTATGATTTGAATAATTTCGCTTATTCGTATTTAAGATTTTCATTCTTATCCCAGATTCCCCAAAATGCTCCGACGTCACCTTCGGCACCCACCTTCCAGGATTCATCAAAAGAGGTAAAGTAAAAAATGTCGATGTTTGCTTCTTTCGACCATGATTGAGTATTCAGAAAATATTTTAAAGCATTTTCTGCAGACGGTAATGCCCCTTTATAGTCCTCACCCGAACTTGGCCATCCGGATTCCGATATGATTACAGGTTTTTTGCCTCCACCAGCTTTCAGAGCCTTGTAATACATTTGTTTCATGTACATTAAGGAATAATCCATGTGGCAACACTCCCAAAATGGATAGCAGTTCGCCAGAATAACATCACATTCTTCGGTAATTTCAGGATGGTCTTCGAATTCATAATAAGCATCAATGTATCCAACAGTTACGTGAGGAAGGGCCTCTTTCACCCTTTTGATGTACTCCAAAAGTTCATTTTCGGTTAAATCCTCGCGATACAAGACCTCATTGCCAACGGCTGCTATATCCACATAGCTCTGGTTTGCCAATTCGATCAATGCTGATATTTCCTGCTCATTTTTTTCAGTTTCCTTTCCTAACCAGGCACCAACCAAGGTTTTAAGTCCAAATTCTTTGGCAATTTTCGGAATCAGCTCATTGCCTTCGATACAGGAGAAAGAACGGACCCATTTTGTGTAAGGCTGAATGATCTTCATCCTTCTTCGTATTTGTTCTTCTGTAAGTACATCTCCCGGCTTTTGTCCTTCTTCGTATGCGCTAAAACAGAGCCCATGCATTCCGGCGTTCAAAACGCCCCTGAATAAATCACTTAATTCTTCTTTGGGCTTACCGGCAATGTCAATACCACCTGCCAAAGCCATTATTTTTTCTTCCCTTCGTGACATATCTATTCAATTTCTAATTTTCTAATTTTCTAATTTTCTTAATCCTTAATTCTTAATTCTTAATTCTTTAATTCTCAATTCCTACAGCTGCTATATCAACATAGCCTTCATTTGCTAAATCGATTAATCCGGCAATTTCTTGCTCATTGATTTTCGGATCTTTACCCAACCAAGCACCAACCAAGGTTTTAAGTCCAAATTCTTTGGCAATTTTCGGAATCAGCTCATTGCCTTCGATACAGGAGAAAGAACGGACCCATTTTGTGTAAGGC
>CAIYPA010000523.1 GCA_903927965.1 uncultured Bacteroidia bacterium
AGGTCATCCAAACGATCAACATCACCTATTCGTGGCTGAACCAGGATAAAAAATCAGGTGATTTTGATTCCAAATATGTGCTTGATTACCTGAAACATAAGTTCGACATTGGCCTGACCCATGGCATTATTAGGAACGTTGGCGCCACATGGCAGGTTTCTTATCGTGACCGAAACGGGACTTACACAAACTGGGAAGGTTCAAAATATGGGACAGAAATGGAATACAAACCTTTTATATTGATAGACAGTAGGTTACATTGGAGCAAAAAAGGGACGAATCTTTATCTCGAAGTCTCGAATTTATTGGATAAAACCTATTACGATTTCGGAAATATCCCGTTGCCGGGACGGTGGGTTAGGGTAGGGGTGGTGCGCCAATTTAGTTTTTAGTTTGCAAACTAAGCCTTAAGAAATCGAAATAATTTCTAAGGAATACAAAAACGATTACGCTTCGGAAAGTTAAAAACAAAAAATGCCACTAAGACACAAAGACTCAAAGGCCTCACCAAGTATATAGTTCAGATATTCAAATCTTTGTGAAATCTTTGTGCCTTAGAGTCTTCGTGGCAGAAGAAGGTTTTTAGGAAAGAACACATAAATGTTCTATTTGAAATAGATGGTTTAGTGTAAAAGCTTCCATTTGAAATAGAAGGTTTCTTTGATCCGCGAAAACAAAAAACTATTTGGCACTGGAGGTTAAGTTCACACCAAAATCCGGTAGTCACCATAATTTTGCCTATTTTAGCGACTTAAACACAACAGATATTTAAAACAAACGATGCCCACATTACACTGGATAGGGAAGGAGAAGGTGATCAACCACCATATGGACGTGCCATTTAAGGTTTTGGAACATTCGTATGGTTTCGAAAATGGCGAACAATCTGAACAACAAACAAATAGCGGCAATAAAATCATCCATGGCGACAACCTTGAAGCACTGAAAGCCCTGCTGCCCGAATATGAGGGGAAAATAAAATGTATCTACATCGACCCGCCATACAACACCGGAAACGAAGGGTGGGTTTACAACGACAATGTCAACGACCCAAAATTTAAAAAATGGCTCCATTCGGTGGTTGGCAAAGAAGGGGAGGACCTGAGCCGGCACGACAAATGGCTGTGTATGATGTACCCACGCCTGAAACTGCTCCACAAGTTATTGGCCGAAGATGGGGCGATTTTTATTTCAATCGATGATAACGAACAGGCAAACCTTAAGTTGATTTGTGATGAAATATTTGGAAGGAACAAATTTGTCTGTCAATTTATTTGGAAATCGAGGCAAAATAAAGACAATAGAAATGTAAATAAAGTTTCAAATGATCATGAATATGTATTTTGCTATGGGACAGCTTTAAAGGGTCTGGAAAGGGATTTTGATAAATATTCAAATCCTGATAATGACCCAAGAGGATCTTGGCAAAGTGCAAATATGGTTGGTTTATTAGATAAAAAGCAACGGCCTAATTTACACTATGATTTGATAAGTCCCTATACAGGAATTAATTATGGAAAACCTAAAATGGGCTGGAGATATGATAGGAATACTATGTCAAGACTTATTGAAGAAGATCGAATTCTTTGGCCTAAATTAACAGATGGACGCCCTCGCAAGAAACAGTTTTTAAATGAACTAAAAGATGGAGTGACTGGCTTTTCCTCAATTATTGGAGAGAACTTCTATACAAGGGATGGTACAAATACAATCCAGCAAATATTTGATTCACGGTTATTTGAGTTTTCAAAACCATATGAGTTAATCATAGATTTAATAACTCAAATTACAGATTCAAATGATACGATCTTGGACAGTTTTGCTGGTTCCGGCACCACAGCACATGCCGTCCTTAACCTAAACCAGCAGGATGGCGGCAACCGGAAGTTTATCCTGATCGAGATGGAAGATTATGCCGAAACGATCACTGCCGAGCGTGTCAAGCGGGTCATCAATGGTTATGGCGGTAAATTTGGGACCGGTGGCAGTTTCGATTATTACGAACTGGGGCAGCCGCTATTTATCGAAGGTGTATTGAATGAGCAAGTTGGGGTGCAGAAAATCCGCCAATATGTATGGTACTCCGAAACGCAACAAAAAACAGGATTTACAGGATTTATGGATGAACAGGATGATATGAAAAGACCAACAAAAAATCCTGTAAATCTTGTAAATCCAGAAAATCCTGTTCCAGACTATTTTTTGGGAAAGCACAACGACACAGCCTATTACTTCAATTATGAACCCGACAAGGTAACCACGCTTGACCATCAGTTTTTATCAACAATGAAAGTAAAGGCCGAACAATATGTGGTTTATGCCGATAACTGTTTGCTCACCAAGGAGTTTATGACGAAGCACCATATCATTTTCAAAAAAATACCGAGGGATATTACACGATTTTAATAATTTTATTGCATGATAACACGTATTAAAATTAATGGTTTTAAAAGTTTGGTCCAAACAGACCTTTATCTGGGGCCGTTCACATGTATCGCAGGTGCCAATGCAATCGGGAAATCCAATTTTTTCGACGCACTTTCCTTTCTCTCGAAACTGGCAGACAAAACGATTATTGAAGCTGCAAAATCTGTGAGGAGCGAAAACCAAAAACATTCCAATATCCGTGATATCTTCTACAGAAGTGGAGCAGATTTTATGTCGGAGATCGCTTTTGAAATCGACTTTTTAATCCCCTCCACAGGAATTGATGATTTGGGACAAACTGCAAAAGCAACGATAACATGTTTAAGGTATAAATTAGGGCTTAAACTGAATGACGAATCAAGTATCAAGGAACCAATTGAAATTATTAGGGAGGAATTGTTGCCGATTACCCTCGGTGAGGCAAGAAACAATATTTTCTTCGATAAGAGCAGTGATTGGCTAAGTTCCGTACTTACAGGAAGGCGTTCAACCAAAAATCCATTTATTTCGTATGCTGAGGGAAAAATAAAGCTGCACCAGGATGGAAGTAAAGGGCGTACAACCGAATTTATTGCCGAGAAAATGCCGAGAACATTGCTTTCGACGGTCACAGCCGAATCGCCAACTGCATTTTTGGCACGGCAGGAAATGCGCAACTGGATGATGTTGCAATTTGAACCCAGTGCCTTGCGTCAGCCAAATTCAATTTTTGAGGTTAAAAATGCCGAAATCAAGGCAAACGGATTAAACTTGCCAGCCACCTTGTTTAGATTGCAATCATCTGTTAATCAGGATAATGATATTTATCAAAAACTCACGAACAGATTAAAGGAACTGGTTGAAGATGTGACAGAAATATCGATCGATAAAGACGAGAAACGGGACCTGTTGACGTTACAGATCAGGTTCAGGGATGGACTTACCTTACCAGCTCAATCATTATCAGATGGAACACTTCGATTTTTAGGTTTGGCAATTATCGAAGAAGACAGTTCCGGTAGCCGTTTAATTTGCCTTGAAGAGCCAGAGAATGGGATCAATCCAAAGAAAATTTATGAAATGGTTGAATTGCTCAAGGATATGGCAACTGATCCTGAATACGAAGTAAATGAGAATAATCCATTGCGTCAGGTGATCATCAACACCCATTCGCCAATTGTGGTAAGGGAAGTTCCTGATGAAAGCTTGTATCTTGCTAAAGGAAAGGAAGTTTACAGTGAATTGTTCAAGAAGAAAATTGCCTATACCGGATTTTCTGCCTTAAGCACTACCTGGAAAACAAATAACAATTTAGCTGAAACGACCTCTTTGGGTGAGATATCGGCTTACCTTGAAAAAGCGGTTGTACCTCCGGCGAACGAAGGAATGGTTGCAGAAAGCAAACCACTTTACCAAAAAAAATCAATTCCGGTATCTGGGAAAAAAACTGTTGCTGAAAATGTTACTCAAGGGATAATCGATTTTGATCTGAAATGAAAGAACTTAAATACACATTGATTGCAGATGGTAGTTCAGATAAAACGCTATTGAGGATCATCAAATGGTCGTTGGACGATCTGTTCCCACAGTTGGCAAACGAAGGGACATTTGCCGATTTCAGGATGGTAATGAATCCGCCTAAAAGATTAATTGATAAAGTGTCCGCTGCAAGGTATTTTTATCCTTTTGATGTCGTTTTTATCCATAGGGATGCTGAGACAACCAATTTGAAAATAATTGAGCAGCGGTTGAATGAAATAAAAAGGGAAATCGGAGAGGATGAATTTCAAAAAACTGTTTGCGTTGTTCCAATAAAGATGATGGAAGCCTGGTTACTAATTGATATTGAGGCCATAAAGAAAGCTGCTGGGAATAGGAATTATCCCGGTCCGATCAACTTACCACCGATTAACTATCTGGAAAAAGAGAATCAACCTAAAAACATCCTGCACGATTTATTGAAGGAGGCAAGTGGGTTGAAGAGTAGAAATCTTAAAAAATTCAACCCTGACAAAGCTGTACATTTGGTAGCCGAAAACATTGAAGATTTTAGTCCTCTAAGGAATCTAATTGCATTTCAGGCTTTTGAAAGAGATATGATTGAAGTGATAAATAATTATTTAGCGACATAGAACCTATGGAACTCAAACCTTACCAACAGCAGGTTATCAACGACCTTTCGCTATTTTTGGAACAGATTCAGGAAACCAAAGATGTGAAGGATGCCTTTTACAACTTCTGGACAAAACACCCGAAAACACCATTGTTCCCGTTTGCAGGATCAGCCATCGAACCTTACAAAAACAACATTCCACGGGTTCCCCATATTTGCATCAAAGTCCCAACGGCAGGAGGCAAAACCTTAATTGCCTGCAATGCGATCAAAACGATTTTTGATGCTTTTCAGTACGACAGGCCAAAAACTGTTGTCTGGCTTGTCCCATCGATTACGATTTTAGACCAGACGATCAAGAACTTAAAAGACCCATCGCACCCATACCGACAAAAGATCAATTCCCATTTTGGGAACAGAGTTGAGATTTTCGACAAGGCGACCTTGTTACAAGGTACAGGACTAAATGCAACCTCAATTAAAGAGCAGTTAAATATTCTGGTCTTTAGCTTCGACAGTTTAAGGGCAAAAAACAAAGACGACCGAAAAGTCTTTCAGGAGAACGGAAACCTACAATCGTTTGAAAACCTGTTGGATAAAGATACGGAAATAACCTTGGGTTAGATGATCAGTTTCCTGAACCCAGTAGTTGTGGTTGACGAAAGCCACAATGCTGAAAGCGATTTGAGTGTTGATATGCTCAAAGTGCTCAATCCCTGTTTTATCCTCGACCTTACGGCAACACCA
>CAIYPA010000524.1 GCA_903927965.1 uncultured Bacteroidia bacterium
CAATAAGCAATTATTTGAAAACATCAAAAAAAAAGGATCCTTCCTTTGTGTTGGCCTTGATACCGATTTGACGAAAATCCCACAATTTTTGTTGGATACGACCGATCCGATATTCACGTTCAACAAGGAGATCATAGATTCAACCGCTGAATACACTATTGCATACAAACCCAATCTCGCATTTTACGAGTCGGAAGGACTTGAAGGTTGGCGCAGCCTTGAGAAAACGGTTCATTACCTTCGTGAAAATTATCCCGATATTTTTCTCATAGCCGATGCCAAAAGGGGCGACATTGGAAATACATCCTCGATGTACGCTAAGGCATTTTTTGAAAAAATGGCTTTTGATGCAGTCACGGTTGCACCTTACATGGGCGAAGACTCTATCAAGCCTTTTCTGAAATACAAAGATAAGCGGGTCATCCTGCTCACTTTGACTTCAAACATTGGTGCTTGTGATTTTCAGTTTATTACAGATGGTATCACCGGTGAAAAACTTTTTGAGAGTGTACTTCGCAAATCGCAGGGTTGGGGAACAACTGAAAACCTGATGTATGTTGTCGGGGCGACAAAAGCGGAGGAGTTGGCTGGGATCCGAAAAATAGTCCCCAACCATTTTCTGCTCGTCCCTGGAGTCGGGGCTCAAGGTGGTAGTTTACAAGATGTTGCAAAATATGGATTAAACCATCAATGCGGATTGCTCGTCAATTCATCAAGGGCAATTATTTATGCTTCCAATGGCCAGGACTTTGCTATTAGTGCTGGTGAAAGTGCAAAAAAAACGCGGGATGAGATGTATGAACTGCTTAAAATTCACAATTTATCCCATTAGATTTCGATTTCTGCTTCCTATTTAGTGCCTGAACAAGAATAAATTAACTACAAATACAAAAAAGTATATATATTCGATATTCATATAACAACCTATAATATAGGATTTTAGACCAAGTTGATTTTCGAATTAAATGTTAAAATATTTTAATATGCTGTTTTAAGGTTTTTTTTTCCGATAAAAAACTTATTTTTGTATATTATTCATTTAACAGGACAAGATATGAGATTAATAGCCCTGATAATTTTATTAGGTTTTACAGTTACTTTAACTGCAAAAACACCTGGTGGCAATTCGCCCCTGATCAAAGAAAAATCAAAGACATACCCCTACCTTGCCTATTTGCCCAACGGTTATGATAAAAATGATGCAAAGGCTTGGCCTTTAATTATTTATTTGCACGGTAGCTCTTGTAAGGGAAATAATCTTGATCGGTTAAAGAAATATGGCCCTCCATTTTACCTTGACAGGGGAATGGATGTGGATGCCATTGTGATCTCGCCACAGTGCCCATCAAATAAAAACTGGACTGCAGGGACTTGGTTTGAATCCTTTTATCAGGAATTAAAGACGAAATACAACATTGATCCTTCGCGTGTTTATCTTACAGGTATGAGTCTTGGAGGTTTTGGTACATGGGACCTTGCTTCACGTTATCCGGAATACTTTGCTGCAATCATGCCACTTTGTGGTGGTGGGCAGACAAGAATGGTCGAAACCCTGAAAGATATCCCAACCTGGGTATTTCATGGTGAAGTAGACCGGAAGGTAAACCTGAAGCGCTCCCAGGAGATGGTCGGAGCGTTACAGGATCTTGGTTCACGGCCTAAGTTTTCAGTTCTGAAAGGGCAGGGTCATGGGATCCAGAAAGTTTATTCTGACCAGAACATCTACAAATGGTTGTTGAGCCAACATAAACAAGCCTATGAAAGATTTCTTGAAATTACTTCCTTATGGAGTCCTAAGGTTGATTCAGTAGGTAGTGCAAAAAAAGAGATTGAGAAAAAAGATTTGGTCATGAAAAGTGCAGCATCACCACAAATACCTGCAAATCAGGAAAATAAGAATGGCATAAAATCCTTTTTTGAAAATTTGTTTGGCAAGAAAGAAACCTATCAACAGTCAACATTGTATTAGCACCAATAATTAAATTATAAATTAAACCCGGAAATGAAATCAACTTTTCCGGGTTCTTTTTTTTGTTTGATCGGTTTTTCAAACTTTTTTGCTAACAACCAACGTTTCAGGTAAATGAACAAAAAAGGTTGTTCCAATTCCCAAAGAGCTTTTGAAAGAAATTTCACCACCATGCAACTTGACAGATTCCCTTACAATATTTAGACCAAGTCCATTACCTGATATCTTTTCAACATTTGATGCCCTGTAAAAAGGTTGAAAAATATATTTTTGATCGTCCTCAGATATACCAATACCTTTGTCAGTAACACCTAAAACCATTTCTTTGTCCCTTTCGAAAAGTTCTACAACAATTGATGGATTTTTGCTAGAGTATTTTATTGCATTGGAAATCAAGTTGTTTAAAACCTGTACTATAATACGGTTATCCAAAAGCATTTTCAATTCGCTAAAAACACAAATAAACAGGATTTCATTGTTGTGACGTGAGCTGATATTAAAATTTGAGATCGTTTCTTTGATTAAATTCAAAAAATCGATCTCCTTCAAGTCGACCGAAATTTTGCCTTCCTGTATTTTCGCAACCTGCATGACATCTGTAACCACATTTGTTAAATGTACTACCTGATCTTTGATAATCTGCAATCGTGAATCAATCTTTTCCTGGTCCATTCGTTTCCAGTATGCTAGCAATGCTTCATCTGTAATCAGGATTGTTGCCAGTGGAGTCCTGAATTCGTGTGATGCCATCGAAACAAAACGAGATTTCAGGTCATTCAGTTCCTTTTCCCTGGCCACTGTAGCAAGCAGTGTTCCTTCGAGCTGTTTTCGATTTGAAATATCACGGTAATTCCACAGATGCCCAACCAGGGAATTGTCTTGGCTGATTGGAACATAATCTCTTTCAAAAACCCTCCCATCCTGTAAAAAGAGTTCATCGTTGACAACAATTACACCTTTTGAAATGATTTCAGAAATACGGTAAATATAGCCATCGGGATCCCTCATCAGGTGTCTAGCCGCCTCGGTAGCTACATTACATTCTAAACCAACCAATTGCCCAGGTGAAGCTGTAATTTCAAAAAGATCACAAAATGACTGGTTAACGAGAGTGATATGCCTGGTTTCATCTTCGAATAAAGTTCCAACCCTTAAATTTTGAACCAGAATATTCAGCTTTCTCATAGTGGTTTGCAACCCTATTTCGGCAATTTTCCGGTCAGTTATATCCCTGATTATCGAAAGAGCTTCATTATCAGATATTGCCAACATGCGATCTTCGAAGTAACGTAATTGACCTTTAACTTGTAATTCATATTCAAAGGTTACAGTTTCATGGGTTTCAAAGGATTTGGCAAGGGAATTTACCGCCATTGTTGCTACGTTATAAGGTAGTACCTCTTCAATCTTTTTGCCCAAAAAGAATTCAGGTCTTGAATAAAGCGCATCAGGATTTCCTGTAAAAGAAGTTAGAAAAATGCCATTTCGATCCAAACGGAATAGAAAATCGGGAACTGCTTGTAAAATTGCCTTGTTTTCCGCTTCGCTTCTGTGCAATAGCAGATCAGCCATTACCTGATCGGTAATATCTACAATCGTAGCTAATACTCCAACAATTAAATTGTCCTGATAATAAGGCATATAGGTGGTATGTATTGTTTTTTTCTTTCCTGCATGATTTTCAATTTTGTTTTCAAATTTACAGGTCTGTCCTTCCAATGCCTTTTTCAAATAAGGATACGCAACTGAATAGGCTTCCGGACTCAAAAGGTCTTCCACTTTTTTACCAATGATCTCCGATTTTTTTAAATTAAAAAAATCCTGATATGCACTGTTTACAAATACATACTCTAACTTATTGTTAGTTAGTGATATAAATACAGGAACTGAATCTGTAATCTGATGCAGGTGTTTTTCGCTGTTTTTTAGTGCCTCCTCTGCCTGGCAACGTTCAGTGATGTCGTGAATGATGGAAAAAAGCAATTTTTCACCAGTTACATCAATTGGTGTGGAATGTACCTCAACGATCCTAATCTTTCCCGTTGACAACCGGTGTTTGAATTGAAAGTAGTTACGGTTCTGGACAAAAGCGCTTTGCATCTCATTTTCGATTTGTTCATGCGATAGAGTATTGATCATTGAAATGTTAACATTGCCAGTATCGCTAAAGTCGTACCCATAGAATGACCTTGCAGCCCGATTGGCATCAACTATTTTACCGGAAACCGGATTTACAAGCAACATAACGGCATTATGGTTATGAAACATGTTGTAGAACCGTTCCTCACTTTCACGTTTTGATTGATTGGCTTCTCTTACCTGGGTAATATCCATGGCAATACCAATGTAACCTGTCATATCGCCTAAATCATCTTCGATAGCTGATACAGTAAGTCTTATAGGAAATCTACTGCCGTCCTTACGAACATAAGTCCATTCCCTTGTGCTTGAAATTGATTCCTTAAGAATTGTGGAAAAAACAATCGATTCATCTTCAATATCTTCATTACTTAGGAGGGTTAATTCCCTGGCTTTTTTAATCAGTTCATCAGGACAATGAAATTTAACAGGGCTGAATTTTCCGATGACCTCACTTGCAGTGTATCCAAGCATCTGTTCTGCAGCATTATTGAATAATCTGATTATCCCATTGGTTGATATTGAAATAATCGCCAATCCTGCATTATTGAGGATTGCCTGCTGTAGTTTTGACAATTGAACAGCTTCCCGGGTCCGCTGATCGACCCTTTCTTCAAGGTTACGATTGGCGATATTCAATTCTTCAAGGGCCTCCTTTAGCAAAGTGATATCCTCGAATGTAGTAAATACCTGATAAGGTGCATCTTCGCCTGGTCTGAATTCGGGTATTGCGATTAATTTGATCCAGACATACTTGTTTTCGATGTAATTATACACACCCATTACTGCGTTAGTTTTTACACCAGTACGAAGGGCAACTTTTGCAGGAAGATGCTCTGCCAAAAACGGAGAACCATCCTCATAAATCGCTTTAAGGTTCAGATCATCAGAAGAATGGCCTATCATCTGCTCTACCTGGTTGCCAAGGATCTTTAAAGCTGATGGGTTTACAGAGGTAATTACACCTTTATAATCCTGATATATAATACCTTGCATCATAGTCTCAAAAAGAGATCGATATTTTTTTTCATTTTGTTGAAGAGCCAACTCCGTTTTTTTTCGTTCTGAATAGACATCCTGAACATTTTCGAAAATATTACGGTATTTTTCCTCACTTTTTCTTAAAGAAGATTCAACCTTTCTTTTATCAAATATTTTAAACAATTCATTGGCAATTGGTTGAATTTGATCCGCATCCGATGTTTCATAATCATAATTTTTATTCCCGACAGCTAAAATAAACCGCACCTTGTTTTCCCAAATTAATGGAACACTCAATAATCTTCCTAAAGTTCTTTTTCCTATTTTAAGTGCCAGCTGGTCATCTATATCAGTATAATTATTGTCGATCACAGCTTGCTTTGTATTGGCACAGGTTGCCCAGCGACCAGTCGAATTGAGCGGACATGGATTACCACGACTAATGGTAAAATCGATCAATCCGTCCAGGTTCGATGTTGAAAATACAACTTCATCCTGGTTATCGCTCAATTCATGGTAAAATCCAAACCTACTGTTTGTAATCTTCACAATAATATCTAAAACTCTATAATACAAATCATTATCAGTTAAGGTAGATGCATTGTTATACATTTCGAGCAGCCAGGATGACCTTTCCGCCTCTCTCCGCAGTTGAGATTCAGTGATTAGTCGTGCTGTAATGTCATTAACGCTAACATATCTGGCTTTTCGATTTTTGAAATTAATCGTATTGGCTGCGATTTCAACAAAAAGAACTTCCCCATTTTTCTTTCGATGTTTCCAAACGCCATTGGAATCAAATGTTTGAGTAATATTATCGATCTGTTGCAACAATTTTGGAACCTCCTCTGGAGGTCTGATATCCTTTATGGTTAATGTCAGAAACTCCTCTTCTGAATATCCATATTTTAGAATTGCAGCCCTGTTGACTTCAAGGATTTGAAGAGTTTCGTTATCGAAGATAAGAATAGGTTGTGGATTATTCTGTATCATCGACCGATACATGAATTCATTCTCCTCATTTCTTTTAGGGTGTAGAACTGATAAAGGGGACCTTTGACCTTCAAAGAATTTTAATAAAGGCTCCTTTGGGGGCTGATCAGTCTTTTTATTTTTCATAGAACAGAAAAATTTATTGAGCAAAACAATGAAACAGGTATAATTTTAACCATCCTGATAAGTAACAAATGTTTGTAAAAGACAATATCCTTGTCAAATAAATTTAACAGGATATACATCTCAAACAGATCAAGCTCTTATAAAGGATAACTTAAATAATTTCAATTGGGTATTTAATACTGAACGATTTCAAATATTGCCTCAATTTCAACCGGTACATTTTCGGGTAAACTACCTACGCCAAGTGCACTCCGCACGCCAATTCCGTTCTCCCTTCCAAAAATTTCGACCAATAACTCGCTACAACCATTGATGACATAAGGTTGCTTTTCAAAATCGGCAATAGCATTCACCATGCCAAAAATTTTGACCACACGCTTGATCCTGTTAAGGCTGCCTAAATTTGAAATTAGTGTAGAAAGAATGTTCAGTCCAACCTGTTGAGCCGCAATTTTTCCAGCCTCCATATCCAAATCCTTTCCGATCTTGCCACGGATCAAAGTGCCATCGGAATTCACGGGAAGATGTCCTGACAGATAAACCAGATGGCCATCCTTCAATAGTGGTACATAGACACCTTTTGGTTCAGGTGCAGGTGGGAGTAACAAGTTCAGGGACTCAAATTTTGATTGATAATCCATTTTCATTTTTTATTGTTGTTGTGACATTAAAGAAAAACAATTGAATTCAAATAGTAATATTTAAATTTTTACAAATGAATTAAAAATATTTCTTAAACAACAAAATTTAACCCGAAATAAAAACTTTTTTTTTCTTGTAGCAGGATAGAAACAAAATTCTTTCCCTCAGTTTACCTGTTTCCATCAATCAAAAGACGGTATCCAACATTATGGATACTTTCTATTTTAATGGATGTATCCTGTTTAAGCATTTTTCGGAGCCTAGAAATGAATACATCCATGCTACGGCTTGAAAAAAAATGGTCATTCCCCCAGACAGTTTTTAGTATTTCCTCGCGTTTGACCACTTTGTTCCGATGTTTGAGCAGATATTCGAGCAAAAGTGCTTCACGATGTGTAAGATCCTGAATAAATTCGCCATTTGACAATCTTAGGTTATTTGGGGAAAATGAAAAGGCTCCAAATGTAATCAACTCATTCATAATATCCTGCCGAAGTTCAACTTTACTTCGCTTTAGGAAAATTTCAATTTTCAATACGAGCTCTTCAATACTGAATGGCTTGGTAATATAATCATCTCCACCCTGTTGCAATCCAAATATTTTATCTTCACTTGTTGACCGTGCAGTAAGAAAAATAATTGGAATTGCCTGATTAAACTCCCTGATCCTGCGTGCCAGCATAAAACCGTCCATTTTAGGCAACATGACATCAAGGATACATATGTCATATGACTGTGTAGTAACTTTAGCAAGAGCCGAAAACCCATCTTCGCAAAAATCGACCGAATAACCCCTCATTTCAAGATTATCGCGTGTGACAAACGACAATGTCAGATCATCTTCAACATATAAAATCATTCCTTTGCTCATATGATATAACTTTAAATTACAACGCATTAGAAACAATTATCTACTTCAATTTCAGAAAAGAACCCAAAAACATTTATGACAATTAGGACAATTCCTGTTCAAAGTCCTTATTCAAATCTGTCTTAAATCATACCGCTGTTCTACTCCTCATAATCCTGCTTTTTGTTTACTATCTCTATAAACTTATTTCAGGACAAGACAGCACCACGCCCCACGCCCCTTGCTCTATGCCCCCTGCCCCATGCTCATTGCACTCAGCCCCACGCCCTCATACCGGAATCTCAATCACAAATGTAGAACCATTACCCTCAGAACTTTCCAATCTGATGTTCCATTGATGTGCTTTACAGATTGTTTTCACATAATATAATCCAAGACCGAAACCTTTTACATCATGCAGGTTTCCGGTAGGTATCCTGTAAAATTTCTGAAAAATCCGTTTTTGGAATTCGGCGCCAATTCCGGGGCCATTGTCTTTGACCCTAATTATGACTATCCGGTTATTTCTTAATGTAGTGATCGAAATTACCGGTTCGGCACCTGAATACTTTGAAGCATTATCGAGGAGGTTATGAAAAATATTCGTAAGGTGAAGGACGTCCGCCAAAATATAACCAACCGAATCAGACAAATTGGTATTGATGATCAGTTTGCGGTTCGAATTTGCGATACAGTTTTCTACAACCTTAATTATCAGGTTATTTACATTTACTTGTTCTTTATTAATATGGAAACTATGGTTTTCGATCCGTGCAATCTGCAACACTTTATCGACTTGTTGGTTCAACCTGTTATTTTCCTGTTTGATCACTGAACCGTAAGTAAAAAGCCGGGATGGATCATTTACAATATCTGGGTTCATTATCACATCTGCTGATATGTTGATGCTCGAAATCGGTGTCTTAAATTCATGGGTCATGTTATTGATAAAGTCTTTTTGCATCTCCGACAACCGTTTCTGCTGAAGAATTACAAATATTGCATAAACGAAAAAAATGATTGAGACAAGTAGAAGTGCCACAAAAACAAACCAAACACTCATGTCTCCAATAATTGTATTCCGCATTAATGGGAAGTTGACACCAAAATAATAGGTATATTGATCATATTTCGGTAGGTTGGCCGATAGGACATTTTGTTTTGATTTCCCTTGTTGTGTCAGATAATTGCCATACTCCATCTTGTCGGTCTGGCAATTGTAAATGGCATATTCAAAATCAGTTTGAAGATTCAGTTTGTCAAATTCCGTCTTGAGATAAAATTCAAGACTGTTGGCATCGATCACGCCATTTAGATCAACCACAAAGTAATTGGAAGAGAGTTGACGTATTGGATTTGTGTGGGGCAAAGCTGTTTGGTTGTATTTGCTCATTTGCCCGGCAACGTTCCTCAAGCCGATCATTACGGTCTGTACAAACTGTTTTTCTTTGATATTCCATGCATTTTGGAGAAAATAAACCTGTATCGCGATAATTCCGATAATAGCAAAAGCACCAAGTAAAACGACAAACCTGATCTGTTTATGACGCATGACTAAAATTCTATACCTGCAAATTTACATTTCATTTACAAACTTTTACATTTCGTTTGCTATGTTTTACATTTAATTGCCAAGATATGTATATTAAGTTTGCATATTTGCATATTCAATAATTTAAAATTTATTACAATGAAAAAATTAATAATTCTTTTGGTCCTTCCAATGTTCATGGCTCTATATGCCAATGCCCAGACAACACCTACCACGGCAACTCCGGTTGCTGCTGGCAATCCAAATGGCCCGATTGCAAAGTGGGATAAAATGATCAATGATTTTGGGGATATCGCCTTTAACATTCCCAAAGAGGCTCAGTTTACATTAACCAATGCTGGGAAAGAACCGCTTATCATCAGTTCTGCAAGGGCTTCATGCGGATGTACCAACTTAAAATACTCTGCGGAACCAATCCTTCCTGGCAAAAATTCGATCATTTCAGCTACATATAACGCTGCCTCCCAAGGTATTTTTACCAAGACGGTAACAGTAACTACAAATGCTGATGCGAATCCTGTAATCCTCCAGATCAAAGGAAACGTTTTGCCACAAAGCAAATAAGCCGTCAGGAGATAAACGAACATTGACTTGAAAAAGGTGAAATCTTAGATATAAGGTTTCACCTTTTTTCATGTCAATAAAATCAAATCGTTAAAATTGAGTTTCAGCCCCTTCAACCATTTTTCGCATGAGTTGAAATAACCTATCTTCGCAAAAAAATTATAACGTTTATTCAACTCTTAATCAATATGGCAAACATTCAAAAAACAATGCTGATGATCCTGGATGGATGGGGAATCGGTGACAAATCTGCGTCTGACGTCATTTACTCAACACCAACCCCTTTTATCGATTCATTGTATGAGAAATACCCTCATAGTCAATTGCTTACAAGTGGTGAAAACGTGGGTCTACCCGATGGCCAGATGGGCAATTCTGAAGTTGGCCACCTTAATATCGGAGCGGGGCGCGTGTTGTACCAGGACCTTGTAAAAATAAACAAGGCCATCAGGGAGAGAACATTGTGGAGCAATCCTCAAATACTTAAGGCATATAACTACGCGAAAACCAACAACAAACAGGTACACCTGATCGGACTCATCGGGCCCGGCGGCGTTCATGCCCTTAGCTTGCATATGATAGCGCTTGCTCAAATTGCAACAGAAAATGGATTGGAAAAAATATTTGTCCACGGATTGACAGACGGTCGCGATACCGACCCACGTTCGGCGTATGGATTTGTTGAAGAGGATCTTAAGGCACTTGGGAAAACCAATGCGAAGTTTGCCTCCCTGATCGGAAGGTATTACGGTATGGACCGCGACACCAATTGGAACCGGGTCAAACTGGCTTATGACCTGCTTACCAAAGCAGAAGGTAAAAAAAGAAAGGATGTTTTAGCTGCCATACAAGAATCTTATGATGAAGGGATTACCGATGAGTTCATCAACCCTATCGTCTTTACGGACGATCAGGACCAACCACTGTCAACAATTCAGGAAGGTGATGTTGTGATATGCTTTAATTACCGAACCGACCGTTTACGCGAGCTTACAATTGTTTTCACTCAGGAAAACCATCCTGAACAGGAGATGAAAACAATGCCATTGGAATGGTACACAATGACCAACTACAAAGCTTCGTTTAAAGGGATCAACGTCATTTTCAACAAAGACAATGTTGAAAATACAATGGGAGAAATAGTTTCTAAAGCAGGGCTCAAACAAATCAGGATTGCCGAAACAGAAAAATACGCACATGTCACTTTCTTTTTCTCTGGTGGCCGCGAAACTGAATTCCCGGGCGAAAAGCGGATCCTGATCCCTTCCCCAAAAGTTGCCACTTACGACCTTCAGCCTGAAATGTCTGCACCCGGTGTAAAGGATGCCATTGTAGCC